>NZ_JBHWIY010000031.1:0-89151 GCF_042731715.1 Streptomyces sp. NPDC059832
GCTGCAGATACTCATCGCGACCTGGACCGGCGCCTGCCCCACCTGTCACCGCGACATGCCAGACCCCGCACCAACATGACCAAGCCCTACTAGTGAGGCCACCGAGTTCTTCTCAGTGGTGATCACTTCCAGGGGTTGTCGAAGGCGAGGGCGGCGTGGGTGATGTCACCTGTCCGTGCGGCAGTCCCGCACTTTCGGTCGAGTGCTGGCTGGTCGGTCCCCTAATATCGACGTCTGTTCACACAAGGACAAGGGGGGTCATGATGCGCGTTCGTATCGAAAGTGATGGCGAGAAGCCGGCTTTGACGGAGCTTCAGGACTGGCTGGCCCGTGATCCGAAGGCGCGGACGCTGCCCGTCACACCCGTCTCCATGCCAGGCCCCACCATGGGCGCGCTCGACGCTCTGGAAATCGTTCTGGGATCCGCCGGCGACATCGCGAACTTCGCGGTGGGCTACGCCGGCTGGCGGCTCGCACGCGCCGGCGACCGGGCCCGGGGCGCGCGCACGCTGACCTTCGGGGGCACGACGGTCGACATCAGCCATCTCGATCCGGAGCAGTTGGCGGATCTGCTGCGCCGCCTGGAGGCCGGGAACGCGAACGACGACGCCGCCCAGTCATGACCGACCGGTCGGTCCCGCGGTCCCGAGCAGTCTTCTTAGGCGTCCACGACTACGAGACGCTTCCCAAGCTAGAAGGCGTCGCCAAGAACATTCCTGCACTGCTCGACCAGCTGACCGACCCCGAGGTGGAAGCGCTCGGCAGGGGGGACTGCAACGTCCTCTCTGCCGGCAGCACGCGGAACGATTTTTTCGAGGCCGTCTGCGCCGCCGCCGATGGGGCATCCGACCTGCTTCTCATCTACTTCGCCGGGCACGGTCACTACTCCCGGGACGGGCAGGACCTGCTTCTTGCCACGAAGAAGTCCAGCCATCGGTATGCCTATCACTCGATCGAGTACAAAGAGCTCAAGGCGATCGTCGAGGCATCTCAGGCACGGCACAAGGTCGTCATCATCGACTGCTGCCACAGCGGGCTCGCCGTACGGATGGGCGGTGCGGCTCCTGCGCAGGAGGACGAGACCTTTTCCATCGACGGTGCCTGCGTTCTCACCTCGGCCGCTGAGACCGAGGAGTCGATCTGCCTCCCGAACGGCAGCGTGTTCACCCTCGCGCTGGTGTCCGTGCTCCAGGAGGGCATCACGGGGCCTCTGGACAACAAGGGGCGCAGGGGCGAGGAACAGAGGTACCTCCTGACCGGTGATGTCCTGAGGGCCCTCAAAAAGCAGCTCAAAGGTCGGCTGGAGGCCGGTAAGGCGGTACCGGAGCCCCGCATCGCCTGCCGCGGCGAGGGCGACCAGATCCCGCTCGCCCGCAACCGGGCCTATACCGGCGAGAAGTCTGCCGCCGCGTCGGCGGGCGGGGTCCTTGAGCCGCCGCCACCGGGTCCTGACCCGCTGCCCTCGGTGATCGCCCAGGAGCGTTTCGTCAGGGGACTCGGTGGATTCGAGCGGAACCTCACCCCCGAATGCCTTCCCTACGTGTCCCCGGGGCAGGACCACGAGACCGAGCGGTCCCAATTGTTCCGCCGCCTTCGCGAGGCGGACGACCGGGGTGTGCTGCTGATCGGTGCGGCCGGCACCGGTAAGACCCGTACGGTCCTTGAGGTGGGACGGCTGGCGCTGGACGAGGGGTGGCGTGTGCTGCATCTGCGTCCCAGCGGGAAGGAGGACGTCACCACAGAGATCATCCACCAGGTGTTGGCGGGGGACACTCCTGTCCTGGTGGTCTTGGACTACCTCAACCACTACTTCAGGAAGAACGACGACAATCCGCGGCTCGACCTGACCACACTCCGCCACCAGCTCCTGCCGGAGGCACGTCACAAGGAGATCAAGGTCGCCTTCCTCGCCACGGCACGTCCTGGGTGGTTGCGCAAAACGAACGAGATCCACCTGTACGAGCTCTTCGACGAGGTCGATCTGCGGCAGGACGAGGAATTCCAGCGGCAGGTGGCGGAGCAGGCGCTGGCCAGGATGGCGCCCACGGCCATCGACCGGTTCGGCATGGACCGGATGTGGGAGATCTGCGGCCACCGGCCCATCATCGCGCTGCTGGTCGCCCGTGAGGTGGAGCGGCGAGTCGCGACCGGCAGCCTGCGGGACCTGTCCGGTCTGAGGGCGAGTGGCGAGCTGTCCTCCTGGCTCAGGAGCCGACTGGAGGAGGACGATCTCGCCGTCATGCGGCGCGAGGAGACCCGCCATGGGGGGACTGCCTTCCACCGGGTCTCGGCCTCCGAGCTGCTGGTGGCCGCCGCGGCCGCAGCGGCCGCCTGTCCGCAGGAGTACGCCCAGGTGGTCGCGACCGCCAAGGCGGCGCTGCCTCGGGAGTCCGAGGACACGCCGGAGGCGGAGGAGGTGGTGGAAACCCTGCTCGATCTGGGCTGGCTGCAGCGCGAAGGTCCGGGCGACATGCTGGCCACCGCCCACGACATCGTCTGCGACCACCTCATGGAGTCCGTGATCCTCCCACCCGGTTCCCGCCGCCCGGACCGGCAGAGGGCCTTGTCGCTGTTGAGCGGCTCTCTCATCGGCCCCCGGACGCTCGGGCGCTACGCGACGAACCTCGCCCGGTTGATGAACGACCTGGCGGTTCAGCCACGGGACTCCGTGTCGGAGCTGCTCGACCGCTGGTTTGCGGACAACTCCTCCACCATCGGCGACGTCATGCGTCGCGACGCGGACGCGGGCAGCTATGCCCTCGGGGCACTTGTCTACGGGCCACCCTGGTCGCAGGCCGCTGTACGGGACTGGCAGGAGATCGCCGGTCCCTGGCTGGAGGAGTACGGCGACCAGGTCGTTGCCCGTCACCTGCTTTACAGCGGCCTGTCGCGTCTTCCTGCCGACAGCGCGGCCCAGCTCGTCCCGGCGGCACTGCTCTGGCTCGAGAAGTACGGCTGGCGGCAGGACGCCAGTTACGTCCTGGGTCCGCTTCTCAGCAGGACGGAACTCCCGGCCGAGCTGAGCCCGTCCCTCGAGAAGGCGGTCGGCTGGCTGAATCTCCACAGCGAGTCCCCAGGAGCCCACTTCGTCCTGAGCGCCCTGCTCGCCCGCGGTGACCTCACGCCCCACCAGTCGAGGAAAGCTGTCTCGGCGGCCATGCGGTGGTGCGAAGCCTCAATGGCCGCACGGCAGACCGGAGTGGTTCTCCAATCCCTCCTGGGCCGGGCAGACCTGACCGAGGCCGAAGTGCGCCGCGCGATTGCGGGGGCCTACATCTGGGTGGGCCACAACATCACCCTTGAGTGCTCGTCGAAGGTCTTGATCGCGCTACTGAACTACGCCAACCTTCCACGCGAGGAATTCCGTTACGCTGCCCTGCTGGCGCTCAGATGGCTGGAACACCACGGGGACACCCGGCGAGCCCATTGGGTCCTGCGGCCAGTGTTGGACATGCAGAGAGCGGGCAGGCCGCAGATCCAGCAGGCTGTCTCCTACGCGGTCGGGTGGTTGAGGACTCACGCCTCGGAGAGGGATGCCGACTTCCTGATCGGCCGGTTGCTCGACCGCGACGACCTCGCCCCCGAGGAACGAGAGCTCGTGGTCAGGTCCGCAGGACTGTGGCTGGAGGTCCATGCCCCGGAGAAGGATGCCGACTTCCTGATCGGCCGATTGCTCGAGTGCGACGGCCTCGCTCCCGAGGAACGAGAGCGCGTGACGGGATATGCCGACCTATGGCTAGATGCCTACGCGACCCAGGTTGCCGCCAGCTTCACCTTGTCCAAGATGCTTACCCGTCGTGGCCTCACCGACGAGCAGGCTCGACGGGCCGTAGGACAGGCGATGTCCTGGCTGGAACTCCACGAACGCGAGAAGACAGCGGGGTTCGTACTGCAGCACCTGCTCAAGCGTGAAGCCATACCCGCCTACGAGATCCGCCGCGTCATCACATTCGCCAACAATTGGTTGTCGCGGTATGGGGAGTCCACGGACGCCAGCTTTGTCCTACCTGCCCTGCTGGCCCGGCCAGACCTCACCGACGAGCAGGCGGACCAAGCGGTTGTCTCGGCGATGTCCTGGCTGCGCGTACACGGTTCCCTGGGCACGGCGGATCACGTCCTGCAGCCACTTCTTCTCCGTGGTGATCTCCCGTCCGCCCGGGTGCGGTCCGCCGTCTTCCTGACGGCCCAATGGCTTGGAAGCTACAGGGAGGAGAAGAGCGCAGGCCACCTCCTCGGTGCGCTGCTCGCGCGCGACGACCTCACGGCGGAGGAGGCCGCGGCCGGCGTGCGGGAGGCCCTGAGGTGGCTTGAGCGGAAGTGTCCCGCGGCTGGGACCCATCGCCTCCTGCCGGAGCTGCTGGGGCGGCCCGAACTCTCCTCCGAGCAGCGTGCCCGTGCCACCAGGTTCTCCGAGATGTTGGAGCAGCGGAACACCGGCACCTGGATGGGGGCCCAGAAATTCCGGAGGTTGTTCCAGGAGCGCACGGCGCGCACGGACGAGGAAGAGTTGCGGCAGCTGGTCTCCGGGGTGGAGTGGCTTGAGGAAAACGCCACGCATGCGGAGGCGCTCCCTTTGCTGATCGACGTGCTGGACCACCCAATGCTGCAGCATTCCGATCCGGTGGGGGAACTCACCGGTAGAGCCGTTGCCTCGGCCCTTGCCTGGCTGGAGGCGCACTGGGCGGATGTCACCGCCACGCGCTTGATCCAGTCGCTGCTCAGGGCGCCGGAGATGACGGACGGGCACCTCGGCGACGTGGTGGCGTACAGCCTGCAGTGGCTCGTGAGGCATGAGGGTCATGCCCGTAGTCGGTATCTGCTGCAATCGCTCCTTTCCCACGCCGGTTTGGATGACGACCAGTTCGATGCCGGAGCCCTTCTGGCCATCGGCTGGCTGCGGGACCGGGGAACAGGGCCCAAAGCGTATTTCCTTCTGGAGAGACTGCTGGAGTACTCCGGGCTCGTGGAGGAGCGGGTGCGTGACACGGTCGCGTTCGCCCGGACGTGGCTCACCCGTCACCGCTCGATGGCGGAGGCGGGGTTCGTCCTCAAGCCCTTGCTCGTCAGGAACGATCTGACGGACGATGAGTGGGAGTGGGCGCTTTCGGAGGCGATGGGCTGGCTGAGAGATCACAGGAACAGCCGTGCGGCGCGGCGCGTCATGACCGCGCTCGCCGAGCACCACCGGATCGGGGCGGCCGACCGCGACGAATTGGTGAACACGGGTATCGCCTGGCTGGAAAGCCATAGCCATTCACCGCAGTCGCCCCAAACGCTGCGGTCGTTGTTCGGTCCGACGAACCTGAGCGAGGCCCAGACCAGGAGGCTGGTCGACTGTGGGTTACGGTGGATATCCCAGCAGAAGCTGGCAGACGCCTGGCAAATGCTGGGCGTCCTCGCCGAGCGCTCGGACCTGCCAGCCGACCAGGCCACAACGGTTGAATCTCTGGTGACCACCCGGGTGTCGGCGGACCCCACCGCGCTCGACGTGAGCTTCGTGCTTGAGCCCCGCCTGGCGCGTACCGACATCACACTGGCGCAACGCACGAAGGCGATCTCATGGTCGTTCGCGTGGCTGGAGCGTCACATTCCGGACTGGCAGTCTCACTTGCTCCTCGGATCCCTGCTCGCGCTGGAGGATCTCTCGGCGACCGAGACGGGTCGGGTTGTGGACTGGTCACTTGAGTGGTTGGAGCACCACACCGACGGCACCGCCGAGACGTTCACCGTCCAGGGCGCTGAAGCGGTCCTCGGCCCGCTTCTTTCGCTGGACCTCGACGAGGCGCATTCGCGGCGGCTCAAGGTCTACCTCCCGCAGTGGGAGGCGCTGGGCGGGAGACCGTCGGGTGAGGTGCCTCCGGCGGTTTCGCCGATGCCGGCGATTCCCACGTCGCGGACCTCGGGGGAGGCGGAGAGCCCCTCCGGTGTGGTTTTCGGCACGGGCGACGGTAACTGACACAGGCCCAGGTGCCCATCCCGGTGGCGCACTGGACACCCAATAGACGGTGTGCATCGTGAAGTCGCGGGTTAGGGGGTTGGTGTGCTTGGGGCTCCGGGCGCTCGTGCTGGTCATAAGCGGATGGGCGGAGATGGCCAGTCACCGAGAGACTTCGCGGTTCGTCAGGACCATCAGGCCCTGACCAGGGACGTAGCCCAAGCCGGGTTTCCGTGCGGCCTTGTAGCGGGGCGCCCGAGATCCCACAGTTCCAGCGTTGGCGAGGGCGCCTGGGCGCCCTCGGCGCGATCAGTGATCCCACCCACGTCTCCGTCGCCTTCGCACTGCTGACTCCCGAGAGGAAGGACAGCGATGGATCCGGACCGGCTATCCGCTTCCAGGCCAGCGACGTATAGCGAGGCAGCACCCCATCCATGCTTCACGGACGGACGAGGTCCGGCTCGTGCAATGTCCGGCTGGACTCGTGCCTGATTCGGCGACGGAGCGAGCTGTCCGCAGACAGTCCGCAGGACAACCGTAAGCGGCCGTCGGAGGCCAACGCATGCCAACGGAGAAACCCCTGGTCAGAGCCCTGGATGGCGTTCCGCCGCAGGTCAGGATCGGCTCGCAGACATTCCGCTTCAACGTGTGAGCGGGTGACACAACACCACGTTGGAGGCCTGGCGAACATACAGGTCAGATGGGGTCCGGCTCTTCGGAGTCGGGCCCCTGGTTTTTCCCGTGCCGGGTTGGGGTCGGAGCCTGACGAGCCCGCCCTGCTGCACCGCCTCCGGTGATCCCGTGGCCACCTCTTGAAGGGAAGCCCACTCCCGGACCGTCACGAGGTGGGCCGATTGAAGGCCCACCTCGATCCGCTCCACGCTCGCGGTCCACCAGCGCCGCCGCGTCCCCGGCGCCGCCGATCTCGCCCGCCGCGCCCGCGAGGCCCTCGCCCAACATGCCCAACAACCCGACCGGCGAAGAGAATCCCGTGGCCCAGCGGACCGGCAACCGCTCCCAAGCCCTCAAGCCGGCGCTCGAATCGATGACCCTGCTGGTCGCTGCGGTCATCGTCCACGACAAGGCCACCAACCGTGTAGTCCTCCTCCAGCGCAGCGAGAACGCCAAGTTCGCCCAGGGACTGCGGTGGCGGTGGCGGTGGCGGTGGCGGTGCTGGGCGGGCAACCGTTGCCCTGTTGATTCCGGACCCGCGCCTCATTGCCGCATCGGTTGCCCCGTGATCGGAGACAGGCGGTGGGCCGTACTTCACACTGTCGCTCCATGGGGAACACCTTGATGACCACGGTGATCGCGATCGTCGGCACCCTCATGGGCAGCGGACTGACGGCGTTCGTCACGGCACGAACGGAGCGGCGCAAAGATGAGGCCCTCGAACGGCAGCAGATACGCCAAGAGGGCGCACAGGACCGCACCCAGCTTCGAGAACTCCGCGTCGAGCATCGAAAGTGGCGGAGGGAGCGCAGACAAGCCGCCTACCAGGGCCTGATGGACGCGGCACACGAAGCGCAGGGGGCTGTCTGGCAACTCTCACGGCTGACTTTCGACCCCTTTGACCAGCAGCGCTATGACATCAGGCGCGGCGCGGCCATCGATGCGGTACGGGCGACTCTGCGGGCGGCCCATACGGTGCAGCTCGAAGGGCCGCCTTCAGTGGCTGAGGCCGCGGCGGAGTATGCCGAAGCCGTCGACCAGCACATCGGCCCGCCCATTCAGTACCTGATCGAGCTGGGCAAAGGGCCGGTGAGTGACACGGCGAACGAGCGGTATCAGGCCAGGGCTGCCGAGACGGCCACGCATCTGGAGAACATGCACCGGCGGTTCGTCCCGCTCGCAAGAGAGGCTCTGGACGAGCTCATGTCCGAAGCCGGTGAGCGCCCGTAGAGCCACGTTTTCGCAGGTGGGAGCTCTATGCCTCACGTTCCGCCGCGTGCTGTCGTCGTGCTCCGTGCGGCAGTTGGGTGATGCGCCGTCGTGCTCGCCTGTCTGCACTAACCCGGCGCGCGCCGGAAACCTGTCGCCGCAAAGCTATGGGCATACGCGCTCCCGCCGGCATCCCGGCGAAAGACGAAGAAGGTTTTCCTGTGCGTCTGTACCGAATAGCGCTGTGGGCCACGGTTCCCATGGCGCTTCCCCTGCTGGCGGCACCTGCCGGAGTGACGGCGGTCCGAGCCGTCCCGGACACAGCTCCGGAAGGGGCACCGTCCGTGTGGCGGCCCGGAGCGACCGCCCAGCCGGTCGCCGACATCGGGCGGCCGTTCCCGGCCCTCGGGGCCACGTCGATGGTCCTGCCCCGCACGGTGCCCCGGCCCGCCATAGTGCCCCGTGCGCAGTGGCGGGCCGACGAGACCAAACGTGACCCCCGGGCCCACTACGCGGAAGGCGTCAGGGCGGTCTTCATCCATCACACCGACACCCCCAACGGCTACGACTGCGCGAACGTCCCCCGTACCCTGCGCAATCTGTATACGGGCCAGATCCGTGACCGGAGTTGGGGCGACCTCGGCTACAACTTCCTCGTCGACAAGTGCGGCACCATCTACGAAGGCCGCGCCGGCGGCGCCGACCGGCCCGTCGTCGGCTCCCACACCCTCGGGTTCAACCAGGGCACAGCGGGCATCGCGGCGATCGGTACGTTCGGAACGGGGGCATCGGTACCGGCAGCCATGGAGCACGCCATCGCGGCCCTCGCCGCATGGAAGCTCGGCCTGAGCGGCATCGACGCCGCCGGCAAGGTGCGGCTCACCTCCACGAACGGCAAGAGCCGCTACGCCAAGGGTACTTCGGCCGAGTTCGACGCCATCTCCGGCCACCGCGACGGCTTCGCCACCAACTGTCCCGGGGATGCGCTGCTCGCGAGGCTCCCCGCGATCCGGAAGCTGGCCGCGGGCCTCCAGGGCAGGCCCCCGCGAACCCCCTCGGGTGCCCCTCTCACCACGAGCCCGGGGAACGGCCACCGCGACAGTCGCTGACGGTCCGCCGGAGGCGGCGCGCGCCCGGGGCCGGTGCGCAGGATGTCCGTCGCCCCGTATTCCACGAACCGGGCCGGTCCGTGGACAATCGCGGCCATGAGCGAAGAGTCGATACGGAACTACCTGGCCACGGTCGAGAGCCGACTGGCGGCCGATGCCTGCGCCCCGCGCTGGGAGGACTGGTCCGGAGTCCCGGTCCTCGTCGGGCGGCGGGCCGACTTCCGGATGCGGTGGGCGGCCACCAATCTGCATCTGTTCACCGTGGCCGCCGCCGTGCCCGAGGTCACCGTGCCCGTCATCGACACATTCACCACGCAGGTGCTCGCGTACGCCAAGAAGAACAAGGGCGGTCTGCCCGTCGGGATGCAGACCGGTGTCGCGGCCTTCCCCGTTCTCGTCAGTGATCGGATCGATCCGGCCGCGATGGCGTGGGCGGAGGAGAAGCAGCGCAATCAGTTCGCCTGCTTCGCGCGCCCGGTGGTGGTCGACAGTGCGCAGGGCTACGTGGGCATGTACCGAGGGAAGCCGGCCCTGGGACGGGCCTATGCCTCGCATCTGATCGAGAAGGGCGCCCGCTACTTCCAGCCGCAGGGCTGAGGCGCCGGGGCCGCGGCCGGTCAGGGGAACTGCTCGGCCGCCACTACGGCTTCGGCAGCAGGTTGCGTGCCCGCGCCCGCGGCCGATGTCCCGTACGCCCCTCCGGCTACGGCTGTGTGATCCTCAACTCCCTCACACCCGCGGGCTTCTGCGCGTCCTCGGACTCGACCGTCAGCCGTACCAGGCGGGCCACCGCCCCCGCACGGTACGGCTGCCAGTACGTGCCGTCGGGTGATGTGTCCAGGTGGTACGAGGAGGGGCGCGTGTCCGTCCACTCCGGTTCGGCCGCGGTCACCACGCCCGTACGCTCCAGGTCCACCGTCAGTGCGCCCGTCGCGCCGTCCGGGGACCAGGCGGTGGCCTGGCTGCCGTCCACCGCGGCGGCAGCGTACAGGCCGGGGGCTTCCGATGTCGCCGTCGCCGGGCGACAGCGGGCCGCGTCGGTCGTCGCTGCGAGGTCGGGGCGGCGGGTGGGGAGAGCGAGCGTGCGGGTGAGCAGGCGGGGGCCTGCGGGGGAGTGGATGGTGAAGGGGGCGCCGGAGGTCAGCCGGACCGTGGTCGTCCGGGGGCCGATCGCCAGGTCGTACGTACGGCCCCGGTAGTGCAGGCCCGTCAGTGTGACGCCGCTGCCCAGTTGCGGCGGCAGCATCGGATCGAGACGTACCCCGTCCTCCCGCAGCCGCAGGCCCGTCAGACCGTGCGTGAAGACCTGGAGGAACCCGCCCTTCCCGGTGAGGAAGTCCTCGGCGGGGGAGCCCGAAAGCGGGTCCTGGGCGCCCGCCTTCGCGCCCCGGGCCTCGCTGAAGAGGGCGTACGGGCCGCGCATGAACGGGCGGACGGCACGCTGGAGATAGGTGTACGTCGCGCAGCCGGGCTCCCCGATCGTGGCCGCGTCGATCGCATGGACCGAGTCGGTCATGGCCGGGCCGTCCGGGTCGGTGCGCTCCGCGTAGTAGTCGAGGGTGGACGCGGCGGCGCCCGGCTCCATCGGCCACTCCAGCGGGTAGATCAGCAGCACCGTGTCGGCCTGCTTGATCGTCGAGCCGTTGTAGCCCGCGTACTGGAGGAAGAGCTTCCGCGCCGGGTCGTACGGGATGCGCAGGCCGTCCGCGACCCGCGTCCACTCGGCCGGTGCGGGGTGTCCGAGCAGTCGCGCCGCACGGGTGGCGTTGCGCAGGGCGGTGACCGCGACCGCGTTGGTGAAGACTCCGTCGTTGACACCGTTGCTGTACTCGTCGGGGCCCGCGACGTCCTTCACCGAGTAGCCGCCGTCGGCGTCGGCGGTGGCCCGCGAGGCCCAGAAGTCGGCGATCCCTTCGAGCAGCGGCCAGCCGCGCCCGGCCAGCCAGTCGCGGTCCCCGGTCGCCAGGTAGTACTGCCAGACGGCCAGCGAGATATCGCCCTGGAGATGGTTCTGGGTGACGCAGTGCGGGGGGTTCCAGCTCTGGCACTCGGACCACAGATCGCCGCCGCTCGCGCTCGTCCACGGGTAGAACAGGCCCTGGAACCCCAGCTTCCGGGCGTTGGCGCGGGCGGCGTCGCGGGTGCGGTAGCGGTACTCGACGACCGGGCGGGCCAGCTCGGGGCGGGTGGCGAGCAGTCCCGGATACATCCAGATCTCGGCGTCCCAGAACACCATTCCGGCGTAGTTGTCGCTGGTCAGACCGGCCGGTGCGATGCTGTCGCGCGAACCGGCCCGGGTGGAGGCCAGCAGTCCGTACTGTGCCGCCCGAAGCCACTTCTGCAGTTCGGGGCTGTCCGGTACGGAGATGTCGGCCGCCCATGCCCGCCGCCAGGCAGCCGTGTTCGCGGTGAGCACCCCGGACCAGCCGCGCCGGGCCGCGCGCCGGGCGGCGTCGCGGGCGGCGTCGCGGGGGGCGGGGGAGGTGAGCGCGGTGTCGATGCCGACGTACTTCTCGAAGGTGTACGTACGCCCGTCCCGCACCCGGTGCGTGCTCCGCGCCGCGACCGGCGCTCCGGCCCCCGGCGCTCCGGAGCGCACGGCCTGGACGATCGCGCCCATGGTGCCGGTGCCCCGGGTGCGGAACGTTCCGTCGGCGTCGAGATCGAGCCGGCGCGCGCCCCTCGGGTCGAGGCGGCCGGTGACGGTCGCGGTGCCGTTCCAGTGCGGTGTCATGCGCAGACGTACGGCGCCGGTGTGCACATCGGACCGGTCGGCGAGCACCTCGTACGTCAGGTCGGTCGCGCGCCCGTCGGCCGTGGTCCACCGCAGCGACGTGCGCACCAGTCCGCAGCGCAGGAAGAGCGTCTGACGGTAGCGCGAGATCCGGCCGGGGGGCGTGTCGGAGCCGTAGGTCTCGTCGCCGACGCGTACGTCGAGGTCGGTCCAGCTCGGCAGTGCGGCGACCACCTCGCGGCCGGCGGCGAGATCCTTGTCGCGCCCGAACAGGCCGGAGACGAACGCGCCGTCGTAGCGCGGGGTGAACAGCGGCCAGCCGGTCTTCTCGCCCGAGGCGGCGTACCCGGCGCCCGCGGCGGGCACCCGGTGCCCCAGGTAGCCGTTGCCGGTGTAGGGGGCGTAGCCGGCTGCCTCGCCGAACCGGGTGGATGTCAGGGCCCAGGAGGGATCGGTGTCCTGGCCGCAGGCGGTGGTCCCCGCGGAAGGAGCGGAAGGAGCGGAAGGGGCGGAAGGAGCGGAAGGGGCGGAAGGAGGCGCCGTCGCGTACGAGACGGGGCTCGGAGACGCGATCAGGGCGCCCGCGACCAGGGGCGCGAGAGGCGCGAGGGACGTGAGGAGACAGCTGCGCGAGAGGCTCACCGTACGAAGGTAGGGAACCGCGTGCCGCGTGGCGGTGCGCGGCACGCGGGGTGAACGGCTGACGGGGCGGCCGACGTGACAGCGGGCGCCGGTGGTCCGCTCCGTCAGGTCGCGAGACCGGTCTTGAGACCCGCGCCGCACAGGGGGACGACGACGCTCCGGTCCGTCCAGCCGCCGACCGCGGCCCAGCAGGCGACGCCCGTCGTCTCCACGTAGAACCCGCGGGCGGCCAGATCCAGCTGTGCGGCACGGATCTGATCCTCGGTCACCGTGAGGAAGGTGCCGCCCGATTCCCGGACCGCGGCCAGGATGGCGCGGGCGCGCGGCGGGCGGGGGATGGCGATGCCCTCGGCGAGGGTGGGTGCGGCGGGGCCGGCCGGGGCGTCGGGCAGTTTGTCGGCGTCGGCGCGGAAGGCGGCGGCCAGGGGGGAGACGGCCTCGGCCTGTACGGCGATCAGCGCCGGTCGCCGGTCGATCAGCCCCTGGGCGTGCAGTTCGGCGGTGGCCAGGGCCGCGCCGAGGAGAAGGGTGCCGTTGCCGACCGGTACGGCGATGGCGTCCGGGAGCCGGCCGCCGAGGTCCTCCCACATCTCGTACACATACGTCTTCGTGCCGTGCAGGAAGTACGGGTTGAAGACGTGCGAGGCATAGAAGGTGCCGGGGGCGTCGGCGGCGGTACGGGCGGCGGCCGCGGTGGCCTCGCGGTCGCCGGGGACGATCTCCAGGCGGGCGCCGTGGGCCCGGATCTGCTCGGTCTTCTTCGGGGACGTGCCCTCGGGGACGTACACCGTGCAGGGGAGCGAGGCACGGGCGCAGTACGCGGCGACGGCCGTGCCGGCGTTGCCGCTGCTGTCCGCGACGACGCGCTCGGGCGACAGCCGGCGGGCCAGCTCGGCGAGCATCACCGCGCCGCGGTCCTTGAAGGAGAGCGTCGGCATCAGGAAGTCGAGCTTGGCCGAGACCGTGCCGGTGAGCGGGACGAGCGGGGTGCGGCCCTCGCCGAGCGTGGTCGCGGGCGAGGAGAGAGGCAGCACCTCCTCGTAACGCCACAGTGAATTGACGCGCCCGGCCAGGGAGTTGAGCGAGAGCGTGCCGGCGGCTTCGAATTCGAGGTCCCAGGGGCCGCGGCAGACCGGGCAGCACCAGGTGAGAGCGGTGGTCCCGGCGCGGGTGCCGTCCTGCGGGCAGATGTATGCGGGCATGCCCGTCAGCATGTCAGGTGTGTGGCAGCCCCGTGGCGAAGGTATTGCGGAGCCCAACGCACCCTTGTGCGATTTCCAAGAATCGGTCAATCTTTCGCTGTCGGCGGGGCCGTGGGCAGCGTGGAACTCGCAGCAGTTGATTGTCATGCCCATGCTGAGCAGTCTCTGTTCCGTCCCGACCGCACGTGAACCCCCCACCAGAGCACCGCAATCGAGGAGGACCCCCCCACATGTCAGTGACGCGGCACACCCCCCACGCACGCCGAAGAATCGCCGCGGCGAGCGTCATGGCCGGTGCGGCCCTCGCGCTCTTTGGCGCGGCGGCGTTCCCCGCCTCGGCGTCCGGGCCGGCGGCGGAGGGCCGGATCCAGAACGCGGGTGCCCCGGGCACCATCAGCGGCAGCTACATCGTCACGCTCGACGAATCGGCCGACGCGGGTTCCGCGAAGGGCAGGGCGCTCGCCGAGAAGTACGGCGCCGAGATCGAGAAGACCTACCGTGCCGCCGTCAACGGCTACGCGGTGGAGCTCTCGGAGGGCCAGGCGAAGAAGTTCGCCGCCGACCCGGCCGTCGAGTCCGTGGTGCAGAACCGGACCTTCAGGGTCACCGGCACCCAGCCCTCGCCGCCCTCCTGGGGACTCGACCGGATCGACCAGAAGTCCCTGCCGCTGAACCAGAGTTACACCTACCCCGACAAGGGTGGTGAGGGTGTCACCGCGTACGTCATCGACACCGGTGTGCGGATCACCCACAGCGACTTCGGTGGCCGGGCCTCGTACGGCTACGACGCCATCGACAACGACAACACCGCGCAGGACGGCTACGGCCACGGCACCCATGTGGCGGGCACCGTCGCCGGTTCGGCGTACGGCGTGGCCAAGAAGGCGAAGATCGTCGCCGTCCGGGTCCTCGACAACAGCGGCTCCGGCACGACCGCGCAGGTCGTCGCGGGCATCGACTGGGTGACGGCGAACGCCGTCAAGCCCGCCGTGGCCAACATGAGCCTGGGCGGCGGGGCGGACTCGGTGCTCGACGCCGCCGTGCGCAAGTCCATCGCGTCCGGCATCACCTACGCCGTCGCCGCGGGCAACGAGTCCACCGACGCCTCCACGAAGTCCCCCGCGCGGGTCACCGAGGCCATCACGGTCGGCTCCACCACCAGCACCGACGCCCGCTCCAGCTTCTCCAACTACGGCAGCGTGCTGGACATCTTCGGCCCGGGTTCGTCGATCACCTCGGCCTGGAACACCGGCGACAGCGCCACCAGCACCATCTCCGGTACGTCGATGGCGACCCCGCACGTGGCCGGCGCCGCGGCCCTCTATCTGGCCGACCACCCGAGCGACAGCCCGGCACAGGTCTCCGCCGGACTGGTCGCCGCGGCCGGCACCGGAGTGGTGACCAACCCGGGCACGGGCTCGCCGAACCGGCTGCTGAACGTCGGCGGCGGCTCCACCACCCCGCCGGGCGGCAAGAAGTTCGAGAGCACGACGAGCTACGCCATCGGCGACAACTCCACCGTCGAGTCGCCGATCACCGTCACCGGTGTCACCGGCAACGCGCCGGCCACACTGAGCGTGCCCGTGAACATCACGCACACCTACAGCGGCGACCTGAAGATCGACCTGGTCGCGCCCGACGGTTCGGTCTACAACCTGAAGGCTTACGGGGCCGGTGGCAGCGCCGACGACGTGAACACCACCTACTCGGTGAACGCCTCGTCGGAGGTGGCCAACGGCACCTGGAAGCTGCGGGTCGCCGACAACGCGGCGGGGGACACCGGGAGGATCAACTCCTGGGGCCTGCAGTTCTGATGACGACGGTGCCGGCGACGACGGGCCCGGCGGCGACAGCTCCGGCGGCGACGGTCCTGGCGACGACAGTTCGATGACGATGCGTCCGTGACGCGTCGGACAGGTGGGGCGGCTGCTTCGGCGGTCGCCCCGCTCCTGCGTGGGGCCGAATGCGGTTGCGGTGAACCGGAGGAGGGGATGAGGCGGGAGAAGAGCCGAGATCCCTCTGGTGCCCGGCAGCTGGATATGTATGAGAGCAAGACGAATCATCACTTCGGGTGAATCTTTGGCCTGTGCTTGCGGTTCACAACCGACGGTTGTCAGGCTGTTGCAGACTGTCAACCTGTTGGGAGTGGCCTGTGACTTTCGGTGAGCAGCCCGCGTATTTGCGCGTTGCAAGCGATCTGAGAGAGAAGATCGTCAATGGTGCGCTGCCGCCACATACGCGCCTGCCTTCGCAGGCCCGTATCCGCGAGGAGTACGGAGTCTCGGACACCGTCGCGCTGGAGGCGCGGAAGGTGCTGATGGCCGAGGGCCTGGTGGAGGGGCGCTCCGGTTCCGGCACGTATGTGCGTGAGCGCCCCGTCCCGCGGCGGATCGCCCGCTCCGGCTACCGGTCCGCGGCCGGCGCCAGTCCGTTCCGTCAGGAACAGACGGCGGAGGGGGTGCACGGGACGTGGGAGTCCCGCAGCGAACAGGAGGGGGCGAGCGCCGAGATCGCCGAGCGCCTGGGCATCGAGCCCGGCGACCGGGTGATGCGGACGGCATACACCTTCCGTGAGGCGGGGGAGCCGATGATGCTCTCCACCTCCTGGGAGCCGCTCGCCGTGACGGGGCGCACGCCGGTGATGCTGCCGGAGGAGGGCCCGTTGGGCGGCTGTGGGGTGGTCGAGCGGATGGCCGCGATCGATGTCGTCGTGGACAACGTGGCCGAGCAGGTCGGTGCGCGCCCGGGGCTGGCGGAGGAGCTCCTGGCGCTCGGCGGAGTGCCGGGCCATGTGGTGATGGTGATCGAGCGGACGTACTACGCGTCGGGTCGCGCGGTCGAGACGGCGGACGTGGTGGTGCCCGCCGATCGCTTCCGGATCGCCTATCACCTTCCGGTCAGGTGACCGGTACGCGCAGGCGCCGTCCGGCGCCGGTGACGGCACATTGACGCCCGGCCGGTTCCCGTAACCGAAGGGCGATCACCGGCCGCAATGGATTGTCATGTACCGCTCCTGCCGTCCGATCCGTACCCGCACACCGGGCGACGGACGGGAAGTCGGTGATGACGGACACGGCCACTCCGAGGACGGCCGGGCCCCGGAGCCACCGGCCGCACAGGGTCCGGAGGTCACGGATACCCCGGCCGCAGAGGCCCCGGCCGGGGCCGACGCCCCGGCCCCGGCCGAAGTTGCGCGAAGCTCGTCGCCGACGAGAGCCGGGAGGGCCGCTCCCTCAGGTACGCTCCGCACTCCTTCCGGCACCGGTCGCCGGCCACGGGTCGCGGGTGCCGCACTCGGCGGGATCGCCTGGCTCGCCGACCTCGTGATCGGCTCCTCGGTCATCGCGATGCCGGAGGCGGGGCAGCAGCGGCGGACGGTACTGGCACAGGGGGCGCATCCAGCCGGGTGCGCCCCTCTGTCGGCAGGATCGGTATCTCTTTGTGTAATTACGTATCCGTTGCGTGAAGGTCAGGCGTACGCTCGGGCATATGCGTACTGCGGTTTCCTGGGGATCTTTAGTGACGTGCACGACGTTCGAGGGAGGGGCGCGATGCTGGGGAGGGACGCGATGAGCGACAGCGGTGCTGATCTCCCGTGGCTGGTCATAAGGCAGGACGACAACGGCAATCGCTATCGCGTCGGCAGATACGCCACGCAGGGCGAGGCCCAGAAGATCGCCGACAAGCTCGATGAACACGGACACAAGCAGCTCTACTGGGTGGAGCAGGCCGGACAGAGCGCCCGACCGTAGAGCGACCGCGGGGGGCGCGGCGAAGCGGTGGCCGCGCTCCGGCGCGCGACCGGGTCTGCGTTCGTCGAGCCGGTCGCCCGTGCTCCGTCGCCCGCGCCGGTCGCCCGCCGGTCCTGCGGTTGCGAGGGCGTTCCGGCGGGCGGCTTCCGCCCCGCTAAGGTCCTGTCCGACCGGGTTGCACATGAACGAAGGCGGAATGATGTCGGTCCTGATCGACACGGTGGCATGGGTGCGGGTGGAGAACGGCAGGATCCTCTGCGCACGACCACGGGGGAAGGACGTCTTCTACATCCCCGGTGGCAAGCGGGAGGGCCGGGAGACCGACCTGCAGACCCTGCTGCGTGAGGTCGAGGAGGAGCTGACCGTGGCCATCCTCCCGGGGACGGTGTCCCACATGGGTACGTACGAAGCGCAGGCGCACGGCCATCCGGACGGCGTGGTCGTGCGCATGAGCTGCTACGCCGGTGAGTATCACGGGACGCTGGCCGCCAGCAGCGAGATCGAGGAGATGGCCTGGTTCTCCTACGCCGACCGATCGCTCGTCCCGCCGGTCGACCAACTGCTCTTCGACGACCTCAAGGCCGCCGGCGCGCTGGCCTGAGCCGCCCTCGTCCGGGTCGCCCCCGTCCCGTCGCCCGGCGGGACCGGAACCACATCCCGCAACGGGCCCCGGAACCGGCGTGGTTGAAGGTGCGCCGGTCCCGGTGAAGGCGATGCGGAGGCCCGATCCGCTCGCCCGGCCCGGCAGTTCGGGAAGGCGGGAGAGGCCGGGCTGCGCTCCGGAGGCCGCCGCAGTCGCCGTCGCCGCTCCGCGGCCATCATCGCCGGGTTCCCGCTGCATGGCCGACGACATCGCGGGTACCAGCAGCAGAACCCATGTCCGGGCCGGGTCCGGTGCCGGTACGTGCGGGGCGCGCTGGGCAGGCGGTCGACCGGGGCGAACGCCATGACGGCGGCGCGTGCCGATCGCCTTGTGCGCCCTTCTCTCTGTGCGCATCTGTTCGTGTGCGCGGCCGTACACCCGTACGCCCCACGTGTCGTTCCTGGCGATAATTCACCCCAAATATCGGGTATGTGCTGAATAACCCTTGTAAACAGGGTGTTCCCCGCTGCGGGTCTTGGGAAGTGATCGGGGTGATCGACAGTGCGGGCGACTGCGCCGAGTGGACCTTTCCGGCTGTGCCGGGCGCCGTGCGATCGGCACGGCATGCCGTCCATGAGGCGTTGGGTGCCTGGGGGCTCGACGCGGCCGTCGGGGATGTGACAGTTCTGCTGGTCAGCGAGTTGGTGACCAACTCGATGCGGTATACATCGGGCCCCATCGGCGTACGGCTGGTGCGCCCTCATCTCAACGGTGACAGCCCCGCCGCACACCCGGGACTGCTCGTGGAGGTCTCCGATCCGCTTCCGGATCCGCCCACCGAACGTATGGCTGGACCGGAGGACGAAGGGGGCAGGGGGCTGCAGCTGGTGGCGTGTTCCGCCCGCCGCTGGGGGACCCGTCGGGGAAAGACCGGCAAGACCGTGTGGTTCGAGCTGGCCCTGCCTGGTTAGGAGTGGGGTGGGACGGACAGCGATCACCAGGGGTCGGCCAGAAGCTGGCTGAAAGGGACTGAGACCGTGCTGTGATCGTGAACGCCGTGTCGGTTGGGGCCGGAGTGCTGAATACTGCGGGCAGGACCGGTCCGGTGTGTGAGCTGGAGGGGACGGTCGCGTGAGCGAAATACCTGGGACAGCGGGCGAGATCGTGTGGCAGAGCAGCCCGCCTGGCTCGATCTACGACTACATCAGGGTCGCCTCCTTCTCGATCGGCCCCGATGGCCTGATCGAGCAGTGGAGCCGCCGGGCCGCCGGCCTCTTCGGCATTGCCGCGGACAGAGCGGTGGGCCTGGATCCGGTCGAGGCGTTCATGCCCGCCGAACTGCGCACCGACGGCCGTCGCAGAGTCGGCGAGATCCTCGACGGCAAGGAGTGGACGGGCCTCGTCCCCTTCCGGATACCGGGCGAGGACGGCATGCGCGGGCTCGCCGAGATCTATGTGATGCCGAGCGGGACGGCGAGCGGGGAACGGGCCGCGCTCTGCATCGTCGTGGACGTCCGGGCGCTGCGCCACATCGAGACGGACCTTGCCGCGTCACAGGCCATATTCGGCCAATCTCCCTTCGGCTTCGTGCTGTTCGGTACCGACCTCGCGGTGATCCGCGCCAACCAGCGCTTCGCCACCGTCTTCGGCGGCCGGGCCGAGGACCACCGCGGCCGCACGGTCGAGGACTACCTCTCCGGCCCCGAGGCCGACCGGCTCACCGCCACCATCGAGCGCGTCCTCGCGACCGGGACATCCGTCACCGATCTCCAGATCATCGGGACCGCGCCCGGCGAACCCGGCAGCCGCCACTGGTCCATGAACCTCTACCGCGTGCACAGCGGCTCCGGCCGCCCCATCGGCGTCGCCGGACTGGCCACCGATGTCACCCGGAGGCACATCGCCGCCCGCGAGGCCGCCAGCGCCCGCCGCAACCTCGCGCTGCTCAACGAGGCCAGTGCCCGTATCGGCAACTCCCTCGACCTGGAGACCACCGCCCGCGAACTCCTCGATGTCGCCGTGCCCGGCTTCTGCGACCTCGCCTCCGTCGACCTCTACCAGGGACTGCTCACCGGCGACGACGCGCCACCCGGAAGCTGGGATTCGCTCCGTCAGGTATCCGTCGGCGGCTCCGCCGAACTGCGCCGTGTCGCCCTGGCCAGCGCGGTGTCGGACGCCCTGCCCGACACCGCCGGGGACACCGGCTCGCCCGAGCTCGGCTCCGTGCACCGCTTCTCGTTCAACTCGCCGTGCGCCATCGCCCTGCGCACCGGTCACGTCGAGGACGTGCCCGGCGACGACCGCGGCTTCGTCCAGTCCACCCTCGCGGTACCGATGGTCGCCCACGACACGGTGGTCGGCCTGGTGCAGTTCTCCCGTACGAAGGGCAGCGAACCCTTCGGCGAGCGGGACCGCGCACTGGCCACCGAGCTCGCCGCCCGCGCCGCGGTCTGCATCGACAACGCCCGCCTCTACCGCCGCGAGCACGAGCGCGCGCTGATTCTCCAGCGCAGCCTCCTGCCGCCGGGTGACCCGGTGGCCGCGGGCCTCGACATCGCCTGCCGCTACCTTCCCGGCAACACGGCCACCGAGGTGGGCGGCGACTGGTTCGACGTGATCGAACTCCCCGGCCACCGCACCGCCCTGGTCGTCGGCGACGTGATGGGCCGCGGGCTGCGGGCCGCCGTGGCCATGGGTGAACTGCGCACCGCCGTACGGACCCTGGCCCTCCTGGACCTGGAACCCGCCGAGGTGCTCTCCGCGCTCGACGAGGTCGCCCGCGGACTCGGCACCCCCGGTGGCGGCAACGCGTCAGGCGGCCCCCAATGGCCCTCACGGGCCGCCCACAAGTCCCGCGAGGCGGATCTCTCCGAGGTCTATCTGGCGACCTGTGTGTACGCGGTCTACGACCCGGTCACCCGGCGGTGCACCTTCGCCAACGCGGGCCACCTCCCGCCCGCCGTGGTCGAACCGGGCGAGGCCGCCCTGCTGCTCGACGTCCCGCCCGGCATGCCGCTCGGCGTCGGCGGCGAACCCTTCGAGGAGGTCGAGGTCGAACTGAAGGAGGGTTCCCTCCTCGCCCTCTACACCGACGGGCTCGTCGAGTCCCGCGACCACCCGCTCGACGAGGGCCTCGACGCCCTGCGCGGAGCGCTCGTCGATCCGCAGCGGCCGATCGAGGACCTCTGCGACCACGTACTGACCACGCTCGACACCCGGCACGGCGAGGACGACATCGCCCTGCTGATGGCCCGTATCCAGGGACTGCCGGCCGACGCGGTCGGCGACTGGCGGCTGCCCCGCGAGCCGCGCTCCGTCGGCCGCGCCCGCGAACTGGCCCGGGGCCGACTGCTCGCCTGGGGCCTGGACGACCTGGTGGACACCACCGAACTGCTGGTCAGCGAGCTGGTCACCAACGCCCTGCGGTACGGGGAGGGCGAGATCCGGCTCAGGCTGCTGCGCGACCGCACCCTGGTGTGCGAGGTGTGGGACGCCGGACTCGTCCAGCCCCGGCGGCGGCGGGCCCGCGACACCGACGAGGGCGGACGCGGACTCCAGCTGGTCGGGCTGCTGAGCGTGGCCTGGGGGTCGAGGCGGACACCGCGCGGCAAGACCGTCTGGTTCGAGCTGGCCCTGCCCGACGGGGAGCCGGCCGCCGAACTCTCGATCGAGCAGCTGCTGAGCATGTACTGAGCGGGCCACCGGGCCAGGGCCTGTCCGGCAGCGGTCATGAGGCCGTCTTCAGCGCGGCCAGCCGGGCATCGATCTCGGCGCTGTCGCCCAGACTGTCCAGCTGCTCGAACTGGGCGTCCAGGGACGACGCGGCGAGCTCCTGCTTGCCCAGCGCCCTCGCCTCCTCGCGCCGCACCTTGTCCTCGAAACGGCTGAGCTCGCTGGTCGGGTCGAGCACATCGATGTTCTTGACGGAGTCCATCATCCGGTTCTGCGCCTGGGCGGACTTGGCGCGTGCGACGAGCTCGTCCCGCTTGGACTTCAGCTCCGTCAGCTTGGTCTTCATCCGGTCCAGGCCGGACTTGAGCTTGTCCACCACCTCGGTCTGCGAAGTGATGGTCGGCTCCGCGGTCCTCGCCTCCTTCTCCGACTGGAGCTGACGGCCGAGCGCGACCTTGGCCAGGTTGTCGAACTTGTCCGCCTCCGCGCCCGCCCCGGCCGCCCGCAGCTCGTCGGCCTTGCGACTGGCGGCGAGCGCCTTGCCGCCCCACTCCTTCGCCGCTTCCACGTCCTCCTGGTGGTCCTGTTCCATCAGCCGCAGATTGCCGATGGTCGCGGCGATTGCCTGCTCGGCCTCCGAGATGTTGGCCGTGTAGTCGCGGATCAGCTGGTCCAGCATCTTCTGCGGATCCTCGGCCTGATCGAGCAGCGCGTTGATGTTGGCCTTCGCGAGCTGGGTGACGCGGCCGAGAATGGTCTGCTTGGTCATGGACCTCTCCTTGTGCGAGTGCGGTTCTCCGGGTGGATTCCGTATGTGTCCTCGGGCCGGCATCCGTGCCGCCGGCTCAGAAACGGCCGCCGCCACCGCGCCGGCCGCGCGTGCCCCCGCCGCCGAAGCTGCCGGGCCCGCCGCCCCCGGTACGGCCCCCGCCGCCGAACCCTCCTCCGTGACCCCCGCCGCCGCGTCCGCCCCCTCCGCCGCCCAGGAGCCCGCCGAGGATGATCCCGCCGAGCACCGCGCCACCGACCCCGCCGCCCCCCGCCCGGGTGCCGCCCGGACCGCTCCCGTACGACCGCACGTCCTGCTCGGCCAGGCTCCGGGCCTGCCCGGCCAGCGAGTCCGCCTGCTGCGCCTCGGCCAGCGCCCCCTGCGGATCCTTCGACCCGGCCAGCTCGCGGGACCGGTCCAGCCGCCGCTGCGCCTCCGCCAGGCGGGTCCGGGCCTGGCTGCCCACCGCTCCCCGGTTCGTGGTGATGTAGTCGGCCGCGGCGGCGATTGCCGAGCGCGCGGTGAGCGTCGCCCCGTCCAGGAGGGAGAGCGCCCGCCGGTCGCCCTGTTCCTGCTCGCGGACGCCGGCCAGCGCCGCGTCGAGCGCCGCGTCCGCCTCCTCCACCCGGCGCAGCGCGTCGATAGGGTCGTACGGACCGGCCCGCAGCTCCTCCCGCACATCGGCGAGCACCGACCGGGCGCGGGCGATCCGGCCCCGCAGGTCCGCCGTCGGCGCACCGCCCCCGGCGCCTTCGAGCAGCCCGCCCGCGTCGGCCAGGTCGGTCTCCGTCTCGGTGAGGGCGCCGGGCAGCTTGTCCGCCGCCTCGGCGAGTTCCCGGGTCCGCCGGTCCACCGCGTCGACGAGGGTGGTCGCCTGGTCGACGGCGCCCTCGGCGGCCCGGATGTACACCGCCGCCGCGGAATGGTCCGTGGCGTCCACCGACTGCCGGGCCCGGTTGAGGCTCGACGTGGCGAACAGGAGCCGGTCCTTGGCCTGCTCGATGTCACCGGCGACGGACGCGGACGCGGATTGCGCGTACCGGCTGCGCATCGTGGCCAGGGCGGCCTCGGCCGCGGAGACGCGCCCGGCGAGAGCCCGGAACGCCGCCTCGGCCGTGGCCAGGGCCTGTGGGGCGTCGCGTTCCAGGGCGCGCAGCCGGTCGAAGTCCTCGGACACCGCGTCGAGGCGGGAGCCCGCGTCCGCGCAGCGGCCGATGATCTCCTCCAGCATCCGGCGTCTGGTCGCGTCGTCCTCGGGAAAGGCGTCGTCCAGCTGCTGACGCAGCCGGAACGCGGCCGTCAGCTCGCCCTTCGCATGGCCGACGGCCTCCGTGAAGGGGGCCGCGGCCTCCTCGCCGAACTGGGCGGTGGCGAAACCCAGTTCCTCCTCGCTGGTGCGGACCGCGTCGTCGGTCTCCACCAGCGCCTCCTTCGCGCGGGCGTCGAGCTCCGGCAACGGCGTCGGCGGCGGACCGCCCGGTCCGGCGGAGGCGGGGCCCCAGCCCTTCGCGCCGGGCGTGGTGCGGGTCGTGGTGCGCCGTTTGCGCCGGGTGTACGCGTAGCCGGCCACCGCTGCCGCCGCGCCGACGACGACCACCGGAAGAATCAGGTCCACGGCGCTCGTCCCGCCGGAGCCACCGGATCCGGGATCGGCGATCCCGGGTGTGACGGCCGGAGTGGGCACGGCCTTGCCGGCCAGTACGGCGGAGTACCCGTTCGCCGCGCCGATCGCCGCGCCGGCCCAGTCGTTCTCCTTGAGCGCGGGCTCGATCGCCGTGCGCGCCACGTCCTTCAGCTGTGCGTCGGTGAGGCGTGAGCCCTGGTCGACGGTGTACGCGTACTGCCGGTCATGGGTGGCGACGGCGAGCAGGACGTCATCGCTGCCGAGGCCGTTCCGGTCGGCCGTCAGATCGGCCCAGCTCTGCGCGGACCGGCCGGAGAAGTCCCGCACGTACACGACGAAGAGCTGGACGCGGCGGTCCGCGTACAGCCGGTCGAGTGCGGCCCGCACCTGGTCCCTGCGGTCCCCGAGCGCCCCCACCTTGTCGGTGATCTGCCCGTCCCGGGACAGCGTGACGGGACCGTCGGCGCGAGCGGGGAGCGCTGCGGGAAGGGCCAGCCAGCACACCGTCATCAGCACGGCGAGAAGGGCCCGCCCCGGTATGGATATCCGGGTACGACTCACGAGCGGCATCACATTTGTGAGGCTATGTCCACCCTCTGTCACCCGCGACCCGGCGACCGGGCCCGCCATCGGTCCCCGGGAAGTGCGTCATGATGCCGTTCGTACGGCGACGGCACACCGGCATACAGGGGGAGACGGACGTGCTCACGGGGATCAGGCGCATGGCCGGGGACATACGGAAGAGGGCGGCCCGGTTCCGGTGGACCTGGCCGAGAAGGATCGCACTGGGAGCGGTCCTGGTGATCGTGGCGCCGGTCCTCACCGCGGGCGTCGCCCTGCGGCTCAACTACTCCGGCGACCCGGGCGACGGCACCCGCACCCGTGGCCGCGACGCCATCTGGCTCGGCCACGCCTGGGTCGACGGGCGCAAGGACGACGCCGACCTCGCCGCGTTCGCCGCCCGGATCGAGGGGACGGGGATCAAGGACCTGTACGTCCACGCCGGACCGCTGGAACACGACGGCACCCTGCCCGCCACGAGCTACCCGAGGGCCCGGTGGCTGCTCGACGCCGTGCACCGCACCCTGCCCGGCATCCGGGTCCAGGCCTGGCTCGGCGACGTACTCGCCACCGAGGGGCCCGAGGGGCTGCGCCTGGAGCGGGCCGCGTCCCGCGCCGCCGTGGTCGCGTCGGCCCGGCAGATTCTGGACGCCGGGTTCGACGGCGTCCATTTCGACCTGGAGCCGCTGCACTCCGGCGACCGCCACTACCTCTCGCTCCTCGACGACCTCGGTGCGCTCACCGGGGCTCGCAAGGCGCAACTGTCGGTCGCCGCCCACCAGATCGACCCGCTGCCGGCGGCGCACAGCGTGATCGGCGCGCTCAGCGGCCGGCAGAAATGGTGGTCGCAGAAGTTCTTCGGACAGGTCGCGCGCCGGGTCGACCAGATCGCCGTCATGTCGTACGACACCTGGATGCCCCTGGAGGGGATGTTCGGCGGCTATGTCGCCCAGCAGACGGCACTCGCGCTCGAAGTGACGCCGGAGGGCACCGATCTGCTGATGGGACTGCCGTTCTTCCACGAGAACGACCTGGGACACCACGAGTCGGCCGAGACGGTCGCGGCCGCGGTCCGGGGCACCCGACTGGGACTGGGACGCACGGACCGCGCCCGCGACCGGTTCGGGGTCGCGCTCTACGTCGACTTCGCCGCGCGGGACGGCGACTGGGCGGCGTACCGCGAGGGCTGGAACTGAGCGGCGGCGTACCGGGCCGGGGCCGGGCCCCGAGCGCTCCGCCCCGGACCGGTACGCCACCACGTCTCAGGGGATTCAGATGGAGAACCGCTCCTTGGCGAGCAGCGGCCGCACCTGCGACTGGAACCCGCCGGTCCGGAACGGCCTCTGCAGCAGGCCGGGGCGGATCGCCTGGGCCAGTGCCGCGGCGATCATGCCCTGGTCGAGCGCGAGCAGGTAGTCGCTGACTCGCCCGGTGCCGACATTGACGGAGTCCCGGAAGCCGTATCCGGCGTGGTACGCGCCGAAGTCGCGGTCGAGCGCGCGCAGGTTGGCGATCACCTCGTCCGGGGCGTAGGGCAGGGCGAGGAAGGAGGCGTGCGGGGTGACCACACCGTTGGTGAACGCCGACGCGGGCGGCAGCGGTTCGCCGTCCTTCGTGTACGTACGGTCGGTGTTGGAGGCGTAGCCGTCGACCTGCATGCCGATCGCGTCGACACCGTACTCCTGGTAGCCGCCCTCGGGGATGTTGGCGGGGGAGAAGCCCCAGTACCCGTACCCCGCCTCTTCCATGCCGTGCTCGATCTGGCTGCGGACGTACCGGCGGTGCGTGAGGCCCCAGGCGCTCGGCGACCACTCCGCCTCCGGCACGAACAGCGGCACCATCAGGGCCTCGAACATCGACCCGCCCCAGGTGGGCACGATCTTCCGGCCGCGGTGGGTGTAGTGCCCCTGCCAGACGCGTACGCCGTCCATGGCGACGTAGCTGCCCTGCGGGTGCTGCTCCTGCTCGTGCTCGGGGAGCATCGTGCGCAGCAGGTGCCAGTAGTGGTCGGCGGGCAGCGAGCCGTCCGCGATGCCCAGGTAACTGGCCATGCGGGGCTCCGTGTTGAGCGCGCCGTAGTGGTGGCCGGTGGGCTCCTCGGTGTCGGGCCAGAACCCGCCGCGCAGCTGGCCGGGGCCGGCGACCGGGTCGGCCGGGTCGTACGGCGTGTAGTAGTAGGACCAGTCGGCGGTCGCCAGGATGCGGGCGACGCGGGGGCGCAGCGCGGGCGAGGCGTCGGCGGCGATGCGCAGACCGGTGATCAGCCAGGCGTTGTCGACGGAGGACAGGAACGGGCGGACCGGGTCGCCGGTGCCGGGCCACTCGGTGAGGACCGAACCGTCGTGCGCGTCGTACCAGTTGAGCCAGAAGCCGTGGTGCCGCTCCAGCGTCTCGACGGCCCGCACGGTGCGCTCCAGCCGGCGGCGCATGGTGTCGTCGTCGATCACCCCGAGCCCGGCGGCGGCCACGGTCGACCAGAGGCCGCACCCGATGTTGGTGGGGGAGGTCTGACGCGACTGGACGGGGGCGCCGGGCCTGCTGACATCGATCTTGTCGACGGCCAGACCGAAGTCGGTCGTCATGGCCTCGATCGAGCGATACGTGTCGCGGAACCAGCGCAGGAGCAACGGGGCGTGCGAGCCGCGCACGGGCTGGGCGGCGCCCGCCGGGGGCGCGGCCACGGCTCCGAGCGACAGGGCGGCGGCCCCTGTCCCCGCTGCGGTGAGAAACGTACGACGGTCCATCAGAACCCCTCGAAGAAGAGCCACCGACTGCGGGCGGTGGGCGGATTTCGTTCGTCGGTCGTGATTGCGGGCGCGGGGCGCCGTGCTGCGTACGGCATCCGCGTGCGCCGCCGCTCGTGAGCAGGGCAGGACACGAGCGGCGCCGTACGCGGGCACAGGGTCCGGGGGACCCTGCTGTACGGGAACCGGCGTCCGTCAGGTGTCGCCGGTTCCCGTACGGGCGGGAGCGGTCAGGTCGCTCCCGGTCGGGGGGAGCCGAGGTCGGTCGGCTCGGGGGCCGAGGTCAGTCGGCGATGCGCGGCAGGGCGCGCGTGCGGCCCATCTCGCCCAGCCAGACGGCGGACGGCTTGGGCAGGCGCTCGAAGGTCTCCGGGTCCCAGCCGATCAGGCCGAAGGTGGGCTTGTAGGAGCCCCACTCGTAGTTGTCGAGCGCGCTCCAGGCCAGGTAGCCCTGGATGTTCAGACCGTCCTGGATCGCGGACGCGACCTCGTTCAGGGCGCCGGTGTAGTAGTCGACCCGGCGGCTGTCGTCGTCGGTCGCGATGCCGTTCTCGGTCACGATCAGCGGGATGCCGTTGCCCAGGACCTCGGCGGTGTGGCGCAGCGCGTGGCCGACCGCGGAGGGGTAGTACTCCCACTGCGTGAGGGTGCGCTCGACGCCGTCGGCCGTCGGTATCGGGCCGTCGGTGCCGATCTTGGTCCGGGTGTAGGACTGGACACCGATCCAGTCGTCGCCGCGGGCGGCCTCGATGAAGACGTCCTCGCGGGGGTGACGGTAGGCCGCGGTGACCTCCTCGGCGCCGGGCAGCGCCTGGTAGACCTGGTTGGCGATGGTCCAGCCGACCTGGATGGCCGGGTCGATCGCCCGGACCTCCTTGACGGCCGCGTGGTGCGCGGCGATGACGGCCTCGGTGGTCTCGTCGTCGGGGGTCGGCAGGCCGGCGGGCGGGAAGCTGTTGTCGCCCCGCTTGGCCTGGCCGGCCATCACGGCGATCATGTTCGGCTCGTTGATGGTGCAGACGTGGCTGACGCCCTCGGCGATCACCGGCGCGCAGGCCGCGACGTAGCGCGCGAAGAGCTCGGTCGCGCCCTCGGCGGTCCAACCGCCGCGCGCCTCGAACCACTGCGGCACGGTGAAGTGGTGCAGGGTGATCATGGGACGCAGGCCGCGCTCGATGGCGCCCTCGACCATGCGGCGGTAGTGGGCGATCTCGGCCCGGGAGAACCGGCCCTCGACCGGCTCGATGCGCGCCCACTCGATGGAGAACCGGTAGTCGGTGAAGCCCAGACCGGCCAGCGTGTCCATGTCCTCGTGCCAGCGGTGGTAGCTGTCGCAGGCGTCCAGGCTGGGCTCCTGGATGTGGGTGCCCGCGGCGTGCTCCTTGACCCACCAGTCGCAATTGACGTTGTTGCCCTCGATCTGGTGGGCGGCCGTGGAGGCGCCCCACAGGAAGCCTTCGGGGAACGGGACCTGGGTGTGCGTCATCGCAAACCGTCTTTCTGGTGATGAAGGGGTGTGGCCGACGGGTGTGGGGCCGTGGCCTCGTACGTTTCGGTGGGGCCGCCGGGGCGGGCTACTTCATGCCCGCCGTGGCGATGCCCTGGGTGAAGTGCCGCTGGAGCGCGATGAACAGGACCACGACGGGCAGGACGACCAGCAGGGAACCGGCCATCAGCATGCCGTTGGAGCCCCCCGCCTTGTTGGGGTCGGTGGCGAAGGTGGCCAGCGCGACCGGCAGGGTGTACTTGTCGGGGTCGTTGGTCGCGATGAGCGGCCAGACGAAGTTGTTCCAGGAGCCCAGGAACGTGAAGATCGACAGTGTCGCCAGAGCGGGCTTCACCAGCGGCATCACGATGCGCCAGAAGATGTACCACTCACCGGCGCCGTCCATCCGGGCCGCTTCCAGCAGCTCGTCCGGGATCGACTGCATGAACTGCCGCATCAGGAAGACCCCGAAGGCTCCGGCGGCGAACGGCAGCACCAGGCCGGCGTACGTGTCGATCAGATGCAGCTTGCTCATCAGCACGAACAGCGGCAGCAGCATCAGGTTGCCGGGCACCATCAGGGCGCCGAGAACCAGGCCGAAGATCTTGTTGCGCCCGGCGAAGTTCAGCTTGGCCAGGGCGTACCCGAGCATCGAGCAGAACACCAGGTTCGAGACGGTGACCAGCACCGCCACGATCACCGAGTTCATGAAGTACAGCGGCAGATCGAGCTTGTCGAGCAGGTCCCGGAAGTTCTGCAGGGTCCACTCGGTCGGGAGCCACACGGGCGGGCTGGCCGTCAGCTCCGCCTGCGTCTTGAAGGCCGAGAGAGCCATCCACAGGAACGGCGCCGACATGATCAGCAGGCCGACCGACAGCAGGACGTAGACGAGGACGCGCTTCGGGTTGCGGGCCTTCTTCGCCCCGGACGGCGGCATGTCCACGGGCTTCTTCGACGGCGCCGTCGAGACGGCGCCCGGTGCACTGGTGGCGCTCATTTGGTGTTGTCCTTCAGCAGTCGGAGCTGCAGCACCGTGATGCCCATGATCACTACGAAGAGGACATACGCCATGGCACTCGCATAGCCCATGTGGAAGAAGTTGAAGCCCTCGCGGTACATGTTCAGCGAGACGGTGAGCGTGGAGTCCGAGGGACCGCCCTGGGTCATCACGAACGGCTCCTCGAAGACATTGAGGTAACCGATGGTCGTGATCACCGTGGCGTAGAGCAGCGTCGGCCGCAGCAGGGGCACGGTGATGCCCTTGAACTCCTGCCAGACACCGGCACCGTCCAGCCGCGCGGCCTCCCGCACCTCGGTGGGGATGGCCTGCAGACCGGCGATGAAGAGCACCATGACCGTGCCGAGGTTGCGCCAGACCGCCATCGCGATCATCGACGGCATGGCGAGCGTCTCGGAGCCCAGGAAGTCGGGCGAGGTGAGGCCCACTTCGGAGAAGAGCCCCGCGACGAGCCCGTCGCTCGGGTCGAGCACGAACCGCCAGACCACGGCGACCGCGACGATGGTCGTGACCACCGGGGTGTAGAAGCCGACGCGGAAGAAGGTCCGGGCCCGGTCGATGCCGTTGTTCAGCAGTACGGCGACGAGCAGCCCGAGGAAGATCGTCAGCGGGACGCCGATCACCACGAAGTACGCGGTGTTGAACAGCGACTTGAGGAACTTGTCGTCGCTGAACAGATTGACGTAGTTCTCGAAGCCGATGAAGTTCGCGTCCAGCGGGTGCGTGACATTGCGCAGCCCGAAGTCGGTGAAGCTCATCACCAGCGTCGCGATGATCGGGAACGCCATGAAGACGAGGAAGAGGACGAGGAAGGGAGTGGAGAACAGCCAGCCGGCCACGTTCTGCACGCCCATCGAGGCCTTCTTGCCACCCCGGCGACCCGCGGGCCCGGTGGCCGGGGACCCGGAGGTCCCCGGCCCGGCCTGCACCTTGGCCGTCTGAGCGGCCTTTGAGGTCATGGTGCGCATGACTCCTACTTCACGAGGCCTTCGATTTGGGACTGGGCGGTCTTGAGCGCGTCCTCGGCGGACGCCTTGCCCTGGGTGACCTTGGCGATGGCCTGGTCGACCTTGTCGGTGATCTCCGTCCAGTTGGACAGCGACGGCGAGGCCTTGGCGGTGTCCATCTGCTTCTTGAACACCTGGAGGTCGGCGTCGTCGGCGAGGGCGCCGGAGGTCCAGGCGGAGGTGTTGGCCGGCAGGTCCTTGGTGCGCTTGTACCAGTCGGCCTGGCCCTTGGTGTCCGTCAGGTACTTGATGAACTCGGTGGCGGCGGCCTTGTGCTCGCTGTCCTTGGAGATCACCAGGGAGGAGCCGCCGGCCATGGAGACGGAGGACTTGTCGGCGGGCACGTTGGCCACCGCCCACTTGCCCTTGAGCTGCGGCTGGCCCTCGTTCAGCAGGGTGACGTGCCACGGGCCGCCGAAGAACATCGGGACGCGGCCGTTGCCGAAGTCCTTGACCACGTCGTAGCCGGGCTGCACGGACTTGTTGGAGAGCCCCTTGTCGAAGTACGAGCCGTACTCCTTGAGCGCCTTGACGGCCTCGGGGCTGTCGATGACGGCCTCGCCCTTGTCGTTGACGATCTCGCCGCCGGCCGAGTACAGGAAGGAGTAGAAGTTCTGCACCGTGTCCAGGCCGCTGGGCTGGATGGACAGACCCCACTTGGTTCCGGCCTTCTTCTGGTAGGCCGTGGCGAGGTCCTGCATCTCCTTCCAGTTGGTCGGAGCCTTGGTGATGCCGGCCTTCTCTGCCAGGTCGGTGCGGTAGTACAGGACGCGGGTGTCGACGTACCACGGCACGCCGTACGCCTGGCCGTCGACCTCGCCCTGCTTCCAGCCGGACTGGAAGTAGTCCTTCTCGTCGAAGGTCTTGGTGTCGACCGGCTCCAGCACACCGAGCTCGGCGAACTCGCCCATGTAGCTGCCGCCCATCTGCGCCACGTCCGGCAGGGTGCCGGCGGCGGCCGCGGAGACCAGCTTCTGGTGGGCGACGTCCCAGCCGACCGGGGTCACCTTGACGGTGATGTTCGGGTTGGCCTTCTCGTACACCTTGGCCACATCCGCGAGCTTCTCGCCCTCGGCCCCCATGGCCCAGACGGTGAGCGTCTGCTTCTTGTCCGCGGCGACATCGTCGCCACCGGAGCTGCCGCACGCGGTGAGACCGAGAGTGAGCGCAGCCGTGACTGCGATACCGATCGAGGCGTTTCTGGCGGTGCGGGACATGGAGGGCTCCTCCTTGAGCAATCCGGATGTATGCGCTGCCTGTAAGCGCATACATCACTCTGCGGCAGAGATTCAGGAATCCGCAAGAGGGTGCTAGGTCACACTCGTGCAACGTGCTGGACATCTGAATGTTCAACTTGGCACGGTAAGTGTGTCGTTTGCGAAATTGGGGATGATGTGACCGATTTCGCTGCCGGCTCCACGTTGATCAACAGGCCTGTACCGTCGCGGACGGGGCGGATACGGTCGTGTCCATGGCTTCACTCGAACACGATTTCCCCTTCGATCCGGCTTACGGATACACGCTCCAGGACCTGCTGGGCGTCCCCGCCCCCGCCGCTCCGGACGATTTCGACGCCTTCTGGCAGGCCCGGTACGAGGAGGCCCGCAAGGTCGCCACGGAGCCGGAGCTCGGGCCGCTGGAGGAGGAGCGCGACGGGGTACGGATCCACGGCGTGACCTTCACCTCGGTGGGCGGGGTGCGGCTCGGCGGCTGGCTGGCGCTGCCCGCCGAGGGGTCGGCGGAGTACGGATTCGTCATCGGGCACGGCTACGGCGGTCGGGACGAGCCGGGCCCCGACGTGCCGCTGCCGCTGCCCCGGGCCGCGGCGATCCTGCCCTGCGTACGGGGCATGGGCTCGCGCGGACTGCACCCGGGCATCCCGGACGTGTCCGCCGCGCATGTGCTGCACGGCATCGAGTCGCGCGACACCTATGTCATCGGCGACTGCGTGGCGGACCTGTGGTGCGCGGCGTCGGCGCTGTGCGAGCTGGTGCCGGAACTGGCGCCGGAGGAGGGCGGCCCGGGGCTCGGGTATCTCGGGGAGAGCTTCGGCGGTGGGCTCGGCGCGCTGGCGCTGCCCTGGGACGACCGCTTCGGGGCCGCGCAGCTGACGGTGCCCACCTTCGGCAACCATCCGCTGCGGCTCGGCCTGCCGTGCATCGGCAGCGGGGAGTCGGTGCGGGGCCACCGCCGGGACCACCCCGAGGTCACCGAGGTGCTGCCGTACTTCGACGCGGCCACGGCCGCGACGCGGCTGCGGACGCCCACGCTGGTGGCCGCGGCGCTCTTCGACCCCTCGGTGCCGCCGCCGGGACAGTTCGCCGTGCACAACGCGCTGGCCGGTGAGCACGAGCTGCTGGTGCTGAGCGCGGGCCACTTCGAGTACGAGGGCACGGCGGCGGAGGTGGCGGAGCTCCGGGCGGCCCGGCAGCGATTCTTCGCGGCGCGACGGGGGCGGTGACGCGGGACGTACGGGGGTGCCGGGTGTCCGGCGGCCCCGAGGCCGGCCCCGGGGCCTTTCGTCCGGATCGGGGCGGGGCGCCCGTTCCCGTCAGCCGCAGCCGCAGCTGGCGCGGCGGATCAGGGACACCGGGAGCATGAGCGACACCGGCTCGCTGCCGCTGTTGCCCAGCCGCTGCACCAGCAGCTCCACCGCCTGCTCGCCGAGCTGACGGATCGGCTGGCGCACGGTCGTCAGCGGCGGCCGGACGATCCGGCTCAGCGGAATCCCGTCGAAGCCGGTCACCGCGATGTCCTCGGGCACCCGCACCCCGCGCCGCTCCAGGGCGCGCAGCGCGCCCACCGCCATCTGGTCGTTGGCGAAGAGCACCCCCTCCGGCCGCTCGCCGGGCCGGTCGAGCAGTGCCTCCGCGGCCCGCGCGCCCTCGGCCTGCGTCATCATCTCGGCCCGCAGATCGGGCGCGTCCGGCACCGGGAGCCCGGCGTCGCGGCAGGCCTGCCGGAAGCCCAGGAACCGCGCCTCGGCGTCCGGCGACTCGACCTCGCCGCCGACGAAGGCGAGCCTGCGCAGCCCGTGGTCCTCGATCAGATGGCGGGCCAGTTCGCGCTCGCCGTCCGCGTTCGCGACGACGATGTGGTCGAGATGGTCGATCTCGCGGGGGCCGGCGAGCATCACCACCGGAAGCCGGCGCGATATCACTTCGAGGTCCTCGGTCGGCACGGTCTGTGCCAGCACCGCGAAACCGTCGACCCGGCCCGCGACCTTCGCGACGAGGCTCTCGGGCCCGCCCTCCAGCGAGGCGGCGATCAGCAGCGCGTAACCGTGCCGCCGCGCCGCCCGCTCCATGCCGCGGATGATCTGGTCGGAGTAGAGCATCACCGCGTCGTCGGCGTCGCTGTCCGCCTCCGCGTCGGCCTCGGCGTCGGGATCGGCGTAGTCGGGGAAGCAGAGCCCGAGCACGCCGGTGGTCCGGCTGGCCAGGCCGCGGGCGTTCCCGCTGGGTACGTAACCGAGCTGGCGGGCGGCTTCGAGGACCCGCTCGCGGGTCTGGGCGCGTACCGAATCGGGGGTGCGGTAGACCCGCGAAACCGTGGCAATGGAGACGCCCGACCGCTCGGCGACGTCGTACACCGTTGGGGCGCTCACTCGACCGACCGTCCGCTTCTTCTTCCGTACCGAAGCACCTGCTGTTGCATGTACCGACCCTCTTCTGAAAGCGCATTCACCCTAGATCGCGGGCCGCGTGACGGGCAAGACCGCCCCGAAGAAAGACAGGCAACCTTGCAAGGTGTCCTGCACATCTTTTACCTTGAGGGCATGCCGGAACCGACTGGAACCACACCCGCCGGCCGTCGCGCCGAGCCGTCCGCCGAGCAGCTGGCGACGCAGCTCGCCGCCGTGGTCGGCCGGTTGCTGCGGCGGCTGCGCAGCACGTCGTCGGGCGGTCTGCTCACGCCGACGCAGCGCTCGGTGCTCGCCAGGCTGGACCGTGAGGGCCCGGCCACCACGGCCGCGCTGGCCCGTGCGGAGTATGTGCGTCCGCAGTCCATGCGGCTGACCCTCGGCGCGCTGGAGAGCCAGGGGCTCGTCGAGCGGGCGCCCGATCCGGCCGACGGCCGGAAGTCGGTGATGTCGCTCACGGAGTCCGGGACCGCGACGCTCGCCGAGGTCCGGGCCGCCAAGCACGACTGGCTCGCCTCGGCCATCGCGGCCGAGCTCGACGGCGCCGATCGCCGCACCATGGCCGAGGCCATCGAGCTGATGGACCGGCTGACCGGGAAGTGACGGCACCGCTCCGCCGCCGGACCGGGATGTGACGGGCGGCCGTCCGCCGGACCGGCACCGGCCGTCACCCCACCGCACCCCGCGCGCCCGTACCCGCATCGCCCCGCACGCGTACCCGTACGTACCCACATCCGAACCGTTCGCCCACGCCACACAGGAGCACCACCATGACCGCCACCATCCTCGACCCGAAGACCGCCCTGGTCGTCATCGATCTCCAGAAGGGCATCGTCTCCCTGGACACCGCCCACCCCACCGCCGACGTCGTCGCCAACTCCGTCACCCTCGCCGACGCCTTCCGCGCCAAGGGCCTCCCGGTCGTCCTGGTCCATGTGGTCGACGGCGCCCCCGGCCGCAACGAGGCGCCGGCGGGTGCCGGTGGGCAGCTGCCCGCCGACTGGGCCGACATCGTGCCCGAGCTCGGCCCGCGCGAGGGCGACATCGTGGTGACCAAGCGCACCTGGGGTGCCTTCCACGGCACCGGCCTCGACCTCCGGCTGCGTCGCGCCGGCGTCACCCAGGTGGTCCTCACCGGCGTCGCGACCAGCATCGGCGTGGAGTCCACGGCCCGCTCGGCATACGAGCACGGCTACAACGTCACGGTCGTCACGGACGCGATCACCGACATGGACGCCGACGCCCACCGCAACAGCGTCGAAAGGATCTTCCCGCGCCTGGGCGAGACGGACACGACGGAGGCGATCGTCGCGCTGCTCGGCTGATCCTCCCGGCCGGCCCGATCCTCCTGGCCGGTCGTCCTCATCCGTGCGGCGCGGCAGCCGGGGCCGCTGCGCCGCACGGGTGAGGTTCGGGGCCGTCGCGCCGTGTCTGCGCCGCCGCTCGCGCGAGGGCGTCTTCAGTGGATGGACGAAACCAGTGTGATCAACTGCAAATGCCACCAAAAACGCACAATCTGGCACACCCTCTGACGGGTGGGTCGGGCCGGCCCCGGAGGTATCAGCCATGTCCCACGTCGGCGTCCCGCGGGAGACGGCCCGAAAGCGCCGCTCCCTCGCGCTCCTCACGACGGGTGTGCTGACGCTCCCCGTGCTGGCGGGCTGCAGCTCCGGCGACGGCTCCACGTCCGCCGGGATCGCCCCTCAGGACATCGCGGTCACCGGCCGGAACCTGGTCGCCGCGGGCGGCACGGTCGACTGGGCGATCGACGCCGTGCCCGCCACCCTCAACGCCTTCCAGGCGGACGCCGACAGCTCCACCACCCGGATCACCGGCGCCCTGCTGCCGACGCTCTTCCCGCTGGACGCCAACGGCAGGCCGCAGCTGAACCCGGACTATCTGGAGTCCGCGAAGGTGGTCGAGCGCGAGCCCAGGCAGGTGGTGCTCTACCGGCTCAACCAGCAGGCGGTGTGGAGCGACGGCCGGGAGATCGGGGCGCCCGACTTCGTCGCCCAGTGGCGGGCGCTGAGCGGCAAGGACTCGGCGTTCTGGACCGCCCGCAACGCCGGCTACGACCGCATCGAGAAGATCGAGCGCGGTGCCGACGACCTGGAGGTACGGGTCACCTTCGCCAAGCCGTACGCGGACTGGCGCTCACTGTTCTCCCCGCTGTACCCGAAGGAGGTGACCGGCTCCCCGGACGCCTTCAACGACGGGTCCCGGACCACCCTCAAGGCGACCTCGGGGCCGTTCCGGCTGCGCGGGGTGGACAAGCGGGCGGGCGAGGTCACCCTGGTCCGCAACCCGCGCTGGTGGGGCAACCCGGTCAAGCTCGACGCGCTGGTCTTCAGGGCCGTCGCGCCGAAGGACCGGACCGAGGCCCTGGCCGCGGGCAAGGTCGACGTGGCCGACGTCGACGCCGCGGCGGCGCACCGGATCGTGCAGGCGGCCCGCGACAAGGGCGCGAACGGGCAGCAGCTCACCCATGGACCCGGCGCCGCGACCGGTCCGGCCGCCGCCCTGCGCTCCTGGGCCGTGGCACACGGCTCGAACGCCGAGGAAGCGGCCGCCGCGCAGGCGGCCAGGGCGAAGAGCCGGGCCGCCGCCGAGGCGTACGCCACCGAGCAGGGCGGGCTGAGCGCCTACGTGGTGCGCAAGTCGCTGGAGCCCGCCTACACCCAGCTCGCGCTGAACGGCGAGTCCGGACCGCTCGCCGACGACCGGGTGCGCCGGGCGGTCGCCCGCGCCCTGAACCGCCAGGAGCTCGTCGACACCGTGCTCAAGCCGCTCGGCCTGCCCGCGCAGCCGCTCGGCAGCCACCTGGCCCTGGCCGGGCAGCCCGCGTACAAGGACAGCAGCGACGCGCTCGGCGGCCAGGACACCGAGGAGGCGCAGGCGCTGCTGGCCGACGCGGGCTGGACGCCGGAGGGCGCGGTCAGCAAGTCGGACGGCACCAAGGCGGGCAGCGAGGCCGGAAAGGAGGGCGGGAAGGACGCGGAGAAGAAGGGGACGGCCCCGGCCGCCGGGAAGGACGCGGAGAAGAAGAGCGGGAAGGACCCGGAGAAGAAGGGGACGGCCCCGGCCGCCGGGAAGGCGGGCAACACGGACGGCAAGACCGGTGACGGCGCGGACCGGCGCGAGCACGCCGCCGACGACGACGGCCTGTACATCGTCGGCGACGACGACAAGCCCGGCGACGGCGACCCGACGGGCGGCGTTACCCACGTACTCGCCCCCGCCCCCGCCGCGGCGTTCCACAGCTCCGTCCTGCTGCGCCAGGCCGGACACCTCTCCGAGTCCGGCACCTCCGAGGACATCCCCGCCAGGGTCACCGCCCAGGACAAGCGGCCGGGCGGCGCCGCCGGTGCGTACGCCCCCGCGGGCACCGCGGCCCCCGCACGGGCGGCCGACACGCGCCACGGTCCGCTCGGCAAGGACGGCAAGCCGCTGACCCTGCGCTTCGTCCTGCCGTCCGGTCCCGGGTCGGAGCCGCTGCGCAGCGTCGGGGACAAGATCTCGGCGATGCTCGAATCGGTCGGCATCCGTACGGAGATCACCAAGGTCTCCGACGAGAGCTACTTCCAGGACCACGTCGCTTCCGGCGACTACGACCTGGCCCTGTACTCCTGGCCCGCGACCGCCTACCCCGCCACCGACGACCGCCCGATCTTCGCGAAGCCGGTGCCCGCCACCGACGGCTCGCTGCTGGTCGAGCAGAACTACACCCGCGTCGGCACGGACCACATCGACCAGCTCTTCGACCAGGCGGTCTCCGAGCTGGACGAGGGCACCGCCCGGGATCTGATGAAGCAGGCCGACGCCCGGATCTGGGCCGCCGCGGGGTCGATTCCGCTCTACCAGCGTCCGCAGCTCGTGGCAGCGAGCCGGAAACTGGTGAACGTCGGCGCCTTCGGCTTCGGGGCACCTCACTACCAGGACATCGGTTTCAAGAAGCCGCAGGCCGCCGGAGCCCCGGCCAAAAAGAAGAAGTAGCAGGTCAGAACAGGGCCAGAAGCTCAGAACTGGCTCAAATCCCTTGCCCGCCGGTGTGCCCGGCGGGCAAGGTCGCTTCAACCCGTTGACCCGGGAGGCCGCTCGATCCCCCCACCTCTGAGACCCCCGCTCCGGAGCCCTGGCTCCGGACCTCGGAGACTCCGCTTCGGAGCCCCACCTCCGAAGTCGCTCAAGTCCCGTGTCCGCCTCTGCCGCCCGGGGGACCGTGGTCCCGACCACCGGTGAAATCCGCCGGAAGAATCGACCACGGGGGCGGAAACATGAAGCGGACACGGGCTTTCGCCACCGCAGCCGTACTCGTCACGGCACTCCTCGCCGGCACGAGCGGCTGCACCTCGGTGCCCGGCGGCGGAAGCGGCACCGAGGACAGCGGCGGGAAGCCGCCGGCGGCCGCCACGAAGGCCGGGCGGACCGGCGCGGACAGCGCCCTCGCCACGGCGGCGCAGACCTGCCGGGGCGGCACCTGCACCTGGTTCGACACCCAGCGCCTCCCCGTACTCAACGGCGTCACGGAGCCCCAGCACGTCACCACCACGGGAACCGTCAGATCCTCCCGGCCGATGATCCGGCTGCGCACCGACCTGGCCTCCCTGAAGACGGAGGGGCCGGTGCCGGGCCCGGCCGACGTGCTCGGCGCGCTCGCCGTCCACGTCGGCCTGGCGGACGAGGGGGAGCCGGACGCGTCGGACTGGACGAGCCGGGGGAGTACGCGCCCCTCGACAGCGGTGCCGGCGAGTTCAGCGGCCCCGTCGGCCACTATGTGTCGTACAGCTCGTTCCAGCTGATCGAGACCGATTTCCGGTACTCCTGCGGGCGCGGGAAGCGGCAGCCGGCCGTCGGGCACGTGGTGACCGCCACCACTCCGGTCGCCGGGATCCTGCGCTGCGAAGAGCCGCCGGGCAAGCACGCGTCGGCGGCTGCCCGCGAGGCCGCGCGCCTGTCCTGCGGCCGGTAAAACTCGCCCGGGAAGCCGCGGCGGCGCCAGCCCCGTACCATTGGACTAGCCGTGGCGCGTCCGCCCGGCGGGCGTACGAGGACTTGAGACCGACTTAGACGCCTGATCCCACGATCCGAGAGAAGCGCAAGCCACCCATGCCCACGCGCCACGACATCCGTAACGTAGCCATCGTCGCCCACGTCGACCACGGCAAGACCACGCTGGTCGACGCCATGCTCAGGCAGGCGGGCGCCTTCGCCGCGCACGCCGCCGAGAACCTCGACGAACGCATGATGGACTCGAACGACCTGGAGCGTGAGAAGGGCATCACGATCCTCGCCAAGAACACGGCGGTGAAGTATCACCCCAAGGACGGCGGGGACCCGATCACGATCAACATCATCGACACCCCCGGCCACGCCGACTTCGGCGGTGAGGTCGAGCGCGGTCTGTCGATGGTGGACGCGGTCGTGCTCCTGGTCGATGCCTCCGAGGGCCCGCTCCCGCAGACCCGCTTCGTGCTGCGCAAGGCGCTCTCCGCGAAGATGCCGGTCATCCTCTGCATCAACAAGACCGACCGTCCCGACTCCCGGATCGCCGAGGTCGTCGACGAGACGTACGACCTGTTCCTGGACCTGGACGCGGACGAGGACCAGATCGAGTTCCCGATCGTCTACGCCTGTGCCCGTGACGGCGTCGCCTCGCTGACCAAGCCGGAGGACGGCACCGTCCCGGCCGACAGCGACAACCTGGAGCCGTTCTTCTCCACGATCCTGGCGCACGTCCCGGCCCCGGAGTACGACGAGGAGGCCCCGCTCCAGGCCCACGTCACCAACCTGGACGCCGACAACTTCCTCGGCCGTATCGCGCTCTGCCGCGTCGAGCAGGGCGAGCTGCGCAAGGGCCAGACCGTCACCTGGATCAAGCGCGACGGCACGATGTCCAACGTCCGCATCACCGAGCTGCTGATGACCGAGGCGCTCACCCGCAAGGCCGCCGAGAAGGCGGGCCCCGGTGACATCTGCGCCATCGCCGGTATCCCGGACATCATGATCGGCGAGACCCTGGCCGACCCCGAGAACCCGATCGCGCTGCCGCTGATCACGGTCGACGAGCCGGCCATCTCGATGACCATCGGTACGAACACCTCGCCGCTGGTCGGCAAGGGCGGCAAGGGCCACAAGGTCACCGCCCGCCAGGTGAAGGACCGCCTCGACCGCGAGCTGATCGGTAACGTCTCGCTCCGCGTCCTGGACACCGAGCGCCCCGACGCCTGGGAGGTCCAGGGCCGCGGTGAGCTCGCGCTGGCCATCCTCGTCGAGCAGATGCGCCGTGAGGGCTTCGAGCTCACGGTCGGCAAGCCGGAGGTCGTCACCAAGCAGGTCGACGGCAAGACGCACGAGCCGATCGAGCGCATGACGATCGACTCCCCCGAGGAGCACCTCGGCGCGATCACCCAGCTGATGGCGACCCGCAAGGGCCGCATGGAGACGATGACGAACCACGGTTCGGGCTGGGTCCGCATGGAGTGGATCGTCCCGTCCCGCGGCCTCATCGGCTTCCGTACGGAGTTCCTGACGCAGACCCGCGGCACGGGCATCGCGCACTCCATCTTCGAGGGCCACGAGCCGTGGTTCGGCGAGCTCCGCACCCGTCACAACGGCTCGCTGGTCGCGGACCGTTCGGGTTCCGTGACGCCGTTCGCCATGGTCAACCTCCAGGAGCGCGGTGTCATCTTCACCGAGGCCGGCACCGAGGTCTACGAGGGCATGATCGTCGGCGAGAACTCCCGCGCCGACGACATGGACGTGAACATCACCAAGGAGAAGAAGCTCACCAACATGCGTGCGGCTTCCGCCGACACCACGGAGAACGTGGTGCCGGCCCGCAAGCTCTCCCTGGAGCAGTCCCTGGAGTTCTGCCGCGAGGACGAGTGCATCGAGGTGACCCCGGAGACGGTCCGTATCCGCAAGGTCGTCCTCGACCAGAAGGAGCGCGGCCGCGCCGCGTCGCGCGCCAAGCGCTGATCCGGCACCGGGCGCCGCGCGTGCCCGGATGAACGACACAACGGGGCCCGGCCTTCCGTCAGTTGACGGGAGGCCGGGCCCCGTCGTGCGATGGACCGCGGGGCCGTCCGGGCGCGTGGTGTTGCATTCGGTGTTGCATCAGCAATCACGCAGAATCGGCGGTGCGCTGTCAAGCAGGCCGATCTGGCCCCTGTCCAGTGGATTTCATCGGCGATCCGTCCGCATATCGATCGTCGCTCTCCGAAAGCTGCGTTAACGGTCCGTTTCGAGCGTGTCTGTCTGGGATCACTTTGTCCGGATTTCGGGCAATCGGGGTTTCTCGATGTTGTCAAAACGAGACCCCTTAAGTGTGGTTTACAGCCCGGTCGTACTTAATAGTTGGCTCCATTGAGCTCGGGTCAATGGGTCACGCACTGTGGGGAGTGCCGACTCACGAGCACACTAGGGGCACTGAAACGATCACCGTCAGGGGTGTCGGTGTATCACTCCAGTGCCCTTCTTGTAGTCAAAAGTGGACTCATGAGGAGGAAACCCATGCGTGGTGCCAAGAGCGCCAAGTGGGTCGCGGGAGCGGCCATCATCGCCCTGGCCGCGACCGCTTGTGGTGGTAACGACAGCGACAGCGGCAAGGACATGAACTCGGGCAAGGCGGACCCGAACGGGATCCTGACCGCCCAGCTCGGCGAGCCGCAGAACCCGCTCCAGCCGGCGAACGCCAAGGAGAGCCAGGGCAGCCGTGTCCTGCGCACCATCTTCTCCGGCCTGGTCGACTACGAGCCCGGCACCGGCAAGCTGACGTACGTGAACGCCGAGTCCGTGACGCCCAACGCGGACTCGTCCGTGTGGACCGTCAAGCTCAAGCCGGGCTGGAAGTTCCACGACGGCACCACGGTCACCTCCAAGTCCTTCGTGGACTCCTGGAACTGGTCGGCCAACGTCAAGAACAACCAGACCAACTCCAGCTGGTTCCAGGACATCAAGGGCTACGAGGACGTCCACCCGGCCAAGGGTGCGCCGAAGGCCGACAAGATGTCCGGTCTGAAGATCGTCGACGACAACACCTTCACGATCAGCCTGACCGGCCCGGTCTCGTACTTCGCGTACAAGCTGGGTTACGACGTCTGGGCGCCGCTGCCCGAGTCCTTCTTCAAGGACCCGGCCGCCGCCGGCCAGAAGCCGATCGGCAACGGTCCCTACAAGTTCGTCTCGTGGGACCACAAGAAGCTGATCAAGGTTCGGAAGTTCGACGGTTACCAGGGCCCGAACAAGGCCAAGAACGGTGGCATCGACTTCAAGAACTACACCACCGCCGACGCCGCCTACTCGGACCTGCGCTCGAACAACCTCGACTGGATCGAGCAGATCCCGACGACGTCGCTCACGAGCTACAAGCAGGACCTCGGCGACCGTGCCATCGACGCCGAGTACTCCGCGGTGCAGTCGATCGTCCCGGCGTTCTACACCAAGCAGTTCAAGAACATCGACCCCAGGGTCATCCAGGGTCTGTCGATGGCCATCGACCGTGACACGATCACCAAGACCGTGCTGCACGGCACCCGTACCCCGGCCGACTCGTTCGTCGCCCGCGGCGTGATCGGCTACAAGCCCGGCGCCCTCGGTGACGTCGTGAAGTACGACCCGGCCAAGGCGAAGAAGCTCATCGAGGACGGTGGCGGCGTCCCGGGCAAGAAGATCTCGATCCAGTTCAACGCCGACCAGTCGCACAAGCCGTGGGTCGACGCGGTCTGCAACAGCATCCGCAAGGCCACCGGCGTCGAGTGCACCGGTGACTCCAAGCCGGACTTCCAGGCCGACCTGAACGCGCGTGACAACAAGCAGGTCAAGTCCATGTACCGCGGTGGCTGGGTGCTCGACTACCCGGTCAACTCGAACTTCATGCGCGACCTGTACGGCACCACCGCAGCGGGCAACACCTCGGGCTACTCCAACAAGGAGTTCGACGCTCTCGCGGCGAAGGCCGACAAGGCCAAGACGCTCGACGAGACCGTCAAGATGTACCAGGACGCCGAGCAGCTCCTGAAGAACGACATGCCCGCCATTCCGCTGTGGTTCTACAAGGTCAACTCCGGTCAGTCGACGAACGTGTTCGGCAAGATCGTCTACGGCCAGGACGGTGACCCGATCTTCACCGACGTCCAGGTCAAGGCCAAGAAGTAAGCATCGGGATCCGAAGGCCGGTTTCGCCGCTCCTCTTCGGGAGCGGCGGAACCGGCCCGTAGGCGATGCCCCGGGGCTCTCCCCCCACACCCCGCGGCGGAGACCACTCTGAGAAGGCCATCGCCGACCCCTCACGGCATGGAGGCATGATGGGGCGTTACGTCGCAAGGCGACTGCTCCAGATGATCCCGGTATTCATCGGGACCACTCTGATTATTTTCCTCATGGTCCACATCCTTCCCGGTGACCCAATCCGGGCGATGTGGGGAGACAAGGCGGCAGACCCCGCACAGGTCGCGTCGCTCCGCCATGAGTTCGGGCTCGACCAGCCCCTGTGGAAGCAGTACATCGACTACATGGGCAATCTCTTCCAGGGCGACTTCGGCAAGACCTTCGGTGGTCGCGAAGTCATCGACGAGATGTCCGAGTCCTTCCCGGTGACCCTGCGGCTGACCGGTGTGGCGATGCTCATCGAGATCATCGTCGGCATCGGGCTCGGCGCCTGGGCGGGCCTGAGGGCCGGCAAGGCCGCCGACACCGGCGTGCTGATCTTCACCCTGATCGTCATCTCGATCCCGGTGTTCGTGCTCGGTTACCTCGCCCGCTTCGTCCTCGCGGACCAGCTCGGCTGGGTGGCCCCGAACGTCCAGGACTCCACGGACTACGCGCAGTTGTTCCTACCCGGCTTCGTGCTCGCCATGCTCTCCATGGCGTACGTGGCACGGCTGACGCGCACGACCTTCGCGGAGAACCTGCGCGCCGACTACATGCGCACCGCCATGGCCAAGGGCCTGCCGCGACGCCGCATCATCGGTGTCCACCTGCTGCGCAACTCGCTGATCCCGGTCGTCACCTTCCTCGGTACGGACGTCGGCGGCTTCATCGGCGGCGCGGTCGTGACCGAGGGCATCTTCAATGTCCAGGGTGTCGGAAACCTGCTCTTCAAGGCGCTGCAGCAGCGCGAGGGTTCGACGATCGTCGGCGTCGTCACGGTCTTCGTCCTCGTCATCCTTGTGATCAACCTGCTCGTCGACCTGCTGTACGCGGTCCTGGACCCGAGGATCCGGTATGCCTGACGTGACCCAGACCCAGACCGAAGCGGTGGTGGACGCCACCGCCGCTCCCTCGGCCGCCGACGGCCACAAGGAGCAGGGCAAGCCGCGCAGCCTCTGGGGTGACGCCTGGTTCGACCTGCGCCACCGCCCGATGTTCTGGATCTCCTCGATCCTGCTGCTGATCCTGCTGGTCATAGCCGCCTTCCCGGGGCTGTTCACCGGCGCCGACCCGCGCGACGGCGATCTGACCAACCACTTCCTGACCAAGCCGGAGCTGGGGCACTTCTTCCAGGCCGACTGGTTCGGTTACGACGGCCAGGGCCGCTCGATCTACGCGCGTGTCGTCTACGGCACCCGCGCCTCGATCATGGTCGGCGTCGGCGTCACCGCCGCGGTCACCCTGGTCGGCGGGCTGCTGGGCATGCTGGCCGGATACTTCGGGGGCTGGCTGGACTCGGTCATCTCCCGGGTCACCGACATCTTCTTCGGTATCCCCTTCCTGCTCGGTGCGATGGTCGTCCTGAACTCCTTCACCGACCGGAAGGTGTACGTGGTGATCCTGGCCCTGGCCTTCCTCGGCTGGACCTCGATCTGCCGTGTGATGCGGGCTTCCGTGATCACCGCCAAGCAGGCGGACTACGTGACGGCGGCGCGCGCGCTCGGCGCCGGCACCCCGCGGATCCTCTTCCGGCACGTCCTGCCGAACGCGCTCGCCCCGACCATCGTCGTGGCCACCATCGCGCTCGGTGGGTACATCTCGGCCGAGGCGACGCTCTCGTTCCTCGGACTCGGGCTCGGGGAACCGACGATCTCGTGGGGCATCGACATCGCCCAGGGCAGCCAGGACATCCGGGACAACCCGCATGCGCTGCTGTTCCCGGCAGGAATGCTCAGCCTCACGGTCTTCGCGTTCATCATGCTCGGCGACGCGGTACGCGACGCCCTCGACCCGAAGCTGCGCTGAGGAGGGCGTACGACGTGACCATCAAGGACAAGACAGCAGACATCCCGGCGCCCCGCGCCGGGGGGTCGGACGACGCACCGCTCCTCGAAGTGCGCGACCTGCACGTGGAGTTCCACACGCGTGACGGTGTCGCCAAGGCCGTCAACGGTGTGAACTACAGCGTGGACTCGGGCGAGACCCTGGCCGTGCTCGGCGAGTCCGGTTCCGGCAAGTCCGTGACCGCTCAGGCGATCATGGGCATTCTCGACATGCCGCCCGGCAAGATCCCGCAGGGCCAGATCCTGTACCGCGGCCAGGACATGCTCACCATGAGCTACGAGGAGCGGCGGAAGATCCGTGGCCAGAAGATCGCGATGATCTTCCAGGACGCGCTCTCCTCGCTCAACCCCGTGCTCTCGGTCGGCTACCAGCTCGGCGAGATGTTCCGTGTCCACCAGGGACTCTCCAAGAAGCAGGCCAAGCTCAAGGCCATCGAGCTGATGGAGCGGGTCAAGATCCCCGCCGCCAAGCAGCGGGTCGGCGACTATCCGCACCAGTTCTCCGGCGGTATGCGCCAGCGCATCATGATCGCCATGGCACTGGCGCTGGAGCCGGACCTGATCATCGCGGACGAGCCGACCACCGCGCTCGACGTGACGGTCCAGGCCCAGGTCATGGACCTGCTCAAGGAGCTCCAGACCGAGTTCAACATGGGTCTGATCCTGATCACCCACGACCTCGGCGTCGTCGCCGACGTCGCGGACAAGATCGCGGTCATGTACGCGGGCCGGATCGTCGAGACGGCGCCGGTGCACGAGCTGTACAAGCGGCCCGCGCACCCGTACACCCGCGGTCTGCTCGACTCGATCCCGCGCCTCGACCAGAAGGGTCAGGAGCTCTACGCGATCAAGGGTCTGCCGCCCAACCTGCTCAAGATTCCGTCCGGCTGCGCCTTCAACCCGAGGTGCCCCAAGGCCGAGGACATCTGCCGCACGGACATTCCGGCTCTGGTCCCGGTGTCCGAGCAGGACGGCAGCGAGCTGCCCGGCCGCGGCAGCGCGTGCCACTTCTGGAAGGAGACGATCCATGGCTGAGCTCGACAAGACGGACGGTTCCATGGACGCCACCCCGAACGTCACCGAGGTCGTGACCGTCGACGCCACGGACGAGTCGTCCGCGGTCGCCGCGATCGAGGCCCCGGTGGAGCGCGGTGAACCGATCCTCCAGGTGCGCAATCTGGTCAAGCACTTCCCGCTGAGCCAGGGCATCCTGTTCAAGCGCCAGGTCGGCGCGGTCAAGGCCGTGGACGGGGTCTCCTTCGACCTCTACCAGGGCGAGACGCTCGGCATCGTCGGCGAGTCCGGCTGTGGCAAGTCCACGGTCGCGCGGCTGCTGATGGCGCTGGAGACGGCCACGTCCGGCGAGGTCTTCTACAAGGGCCAGGACATCACCCGGCTGTCCGGCCGCGCGCTGAAGGCGGTCCGCCGGAACATCCAGATGGTGTTCCAGGACCCCTACACCTCGCTGAACCCGCGCATGACCGTCGGCGACATCATCGGCGAGCCCTTCGACATCCACCCCGAGGTGGCCCCGAAGGGCGACCGGCGGGCCAAGGTCCAGGAGCTGCTGGACGTCGTCGGCCTCAACCCGGAGTACATCAACCGCTATCCGCACCAGTTCTCCGGCGGTCAGCGCCAGCGCATCGGCATCGCCCGCGGCCTCGCGCTCAACCCGGAGATCATCATCTGCGACGAGCCGGTCTCCGCGCTCGACGTGTCGGTGCAGGCGCAGGTCATCAACCTGATGGAGAAGCTCCAGGACGAGTTCAACCTCTCCTACGTCTTCATCGCGCACGACCTGTCGATCGTCCGGCACATCTCCGACCGGGTCGGCGTGATGTACCTCGGCAAGATGGCCGAGATCGGTACGGACACGGAGATCTACGACCACCCGACGCACCCCTACACCCAGGCGCTGCTGTCGGCGGTCCCGGTCCCGGACCCCGAGGCCCGTGAGCGCGGCGAGCGGATCATCCTCACCGGTGACGTCCCGTCGCCGGCGAACCCGCCGTCGGGCTGCCGCTTCCGTACGCGGTGCTGGAAGGCCCAGGACAAGTGCTCCACGGAGCTGCCGCTGCTGGCCGTCCCCGAGCGCTTCAAGGGCTCGGACACCCCCGCGGCACACGAGTCGGCCTGCCACTTCGCCGAGGAGAAGGACATCGTCGGCGCGGCTTCGTAGTACGGCCCGAACGACGCGGAAGCGCCCGGAACCGATCGGTTCCGGGCGCTTCTTCCTTTTCCCGGAACCGGGCTCGCAGGTGGCTCGGGTCAATGGGCTCACGTGCTCGGTTCCTCGGGACCGGGGAGCCCCGCGTCCGGGAACCGATCGGGTCCCTGTCCGCGAGGCGCCCCGGGGGCCGGGGCTGGGGTGTCAGGCCCCGGCCGTGGGGTCTTCGGTGGTCTTGTCGAGCTTCGGCCCGGACGGGGCCGTACGGGCCTTCGGGACGGCCGCGACGGACTGCGCGTCCTCGGGGTAGTGGCAGGCCGTCAGATGGCCTTCCCGGCTGCCCTCCACCCGTACCAGCGGCGGGGCCTCGCTCGCGCACTTGTCCGTCGCCTTCCAGCAACGGGTACGGAAGCGGCAGCCCGACGGCGGGTTGACCGGGGAGGGGACGTCGCCGGTGAGCAGGATGCGCTCGCGGGCCGGCGTCTCGTCGGCGGTCGCCTCGGGCACGGCCGAGAGCAGCGCCCGGGTGTACGGGTGACGCGGGTTGCCGTACAGGTCCTCGCGGTCGGCGATCTCCACGATCCTGCCGAGGTACATGACCGCGACGCGCTGCGAGAAGTGGCGCACGATGGCCAGGTCGTGGGCGATGAACAGGAACGCGATGCCGAGTTCCTTCTGCAGCTTCTGCAGCAGGTTCACCACCTGGGCCTGGATCGACACGTCCAGCGCCGAGACCGGCTCGTCGGCCACGATCAGCTTCGGCTCCAGGGCGAGCGCGCGGGCCACCCCGATGCGCTGGCGCTGACCGCCGGAGAACTCGTGCGGGAAGCGGTTGTAGTGCTCCGGGTTGAGCCCGACGGTCTCCAGCAGCTCCCGCACCCGCGCCTCACGGCCGCCGGCGGGGTTGATGTCGTTGATCTCCATCGGCGCGGTGATGATCTTGCCGACGGTCTGCCGCGGGTTCAGCGAGGCGTACGGGTCCTGGAAGATCATCTGGATCTCGGAGCGGACCGGCGCCAGCTGCTTGCGCGAGGCGTGGGTGATGTCCTGCCCGCGGTACGAGATCGTGCCGGCCGTCGGCTCCAGGAGCCGGGTGATCAGCCGGCCCGTGGTCGACTTGCCGCAGCCGGACTCGCCGACCAGGCCCAGGCTCTCGCCCTCGGCGACGCTGAAGTCCAGCCCGTCGACGGCCTGCACCGCGCCGACCGTCCGCCGGATCGGGAAGCCGCCCTTGATCGGGAAGTGCTTGGTGAGTCCGGAGACGTCCAGGAGGGGATCTTTGCTGCTCATGGTGGGGAAGTCCCGTCTCTTGTACGTCAGTTGGGCCGGGTGCCGGCGAAGTCTGCGAAGAACTCGGCGCGCTGCTCCGTGGTGAGATGGCAGGCGGCGCCGCGCCCGGCGGTGAGCTCCAGCGGCGGCTGGTCCGTCGCGCAGCGCTTGCCGCCGACCTGCTCGGTGAACGTGCACCGGGGGTGGAAGCGGCAGCCGGTCGGCGGGTTGAGAAGGCTCGGCGGGGAGCCGGGAATCGGCGACAGCGGTACGTCGACCGGCCCTTCGAGGCTCGGCATCGAACCCAGCAGGCCCCAGGTGTACGGGTGCTGGGGCTTCCTCAGCACTTCCTTCTTCGTACCGCGCTCCACGCAGCGCCCGCCGTACATCACCAGCACGTCGTCCGCGATGTCGGCGATGACGCCGAGGTCGTGGGTGATGAAGATGATCGAGGTGCCGGTCTCCTGCTGGAGCTCCTTGAGCAGGTCCATGATCTGGGCCTGCACGGTGACGTCCAGCGCGGTGGTCGGCTCGTCCGCGATCAGCAGCTCGGGGTCGCAGACCAGTGCCATGGCGATCATCGCGCGCTGGCGCATACCGCCGGAGAACTGGTGCGGATAGTCGTCCACCCGCAGATCCGGCTGCGGGATGCCCACCTTGGTGAGCATCTCGACGGCCCGCGCCCTGGACTCCCGCTTGGAGGCGCCGGTGTGCTTGCGGTATGTCTCGCCGATCTGCTTGCCGATGGTGTGGTACGGCGACAGCGAGGCCAGGGCGTCCTGGAAGATCATCGCCATCTTGTTGCCGCGCAGCCGCTCCAGCTCCCGCTCCGACGCGGCCAGCAGATCCTGTCCGTCGAGGAGGATCTCGCCCTCGATCTCGGTGTGGTCGGGGTGGTGCAGGCCGAGGATGGTCAGGTTGGTGACGGACTTGCCGGAACCGGACTCGCCGACGATGCCGAGCGTCTTGCCCTTCTCGACGTCGAAGGACAGCCCGTCGACGGCCTTGACCATGCCGTCTTCGGTGGAGAAGTGCACGCGCAGATCGCGTACGGAGAGGAAGGGGGTGCTCACTGGATCTCTCCCTAGGCGAGGCGGACGCGTGGATCGATGAGGGCGTAGACGGCGTCGACGATGATGTTGAAGACGACGATCGCTCCTGCCGCGACCAGGACGACTCCGAGCAGCAGGGGCAGGTCGTTGTCGCCGACCGCCTTGACGGAGAGCGCGCCGATGCCGTGCAGACCGAAGGTCTTCTCGGTGATGATCGCGCCGCCGAACAGCACACCGAGGTCGAGGCCGAAGATGGTGACGATCGGGCCCATGGCCCCGCGCCAGGCGAATCTGAAGAACACCGTGCGCCGGGAGAGGCCCTTGGCGCGTGCGGTGCGCACGTAGTCCTCGCTCAGCGTCTCGACGAGCTGGGAGCGCGCCATACGGGTGTAGTTGGCGGTGAAGATCAGCGCCAGCACCAGCCAGGGCAGCAGCAGCCCGGAGAACCAGGCGGACGGGCTCTCGGTGAAGGGAACGTCCTTGGGGCGGCTCAGGATGTGCCACTGGTCCGCGAGGTAGTACATGGCGACCACGCCGACGATGTAGATCTGCATCGAGGAGCCGATCAGCGACGCCGAGGACGCGACCTTGTCCAGCGCCTTGCCCTGCTTGACCGCGGCGAGCATGCCGGTGCCCACACCGAAGATCACGAAGACGACCGCGCTGCCGAGGGAGAGGGAGAGCGTGGTCGGGAAGCGGTCCAGGATGGTGCCGAGGACCGGCTCACGGTTGTGGAAGGAGTAGCCCAGGCACGGCGCGGGGCAGTGTCCGAAGGAGCTGTAGTCCCGGCCGACGAACACGGCCTGCAGCCAGTGCCAGTACTGCACGGGCAGCGGGTCGGATATGCCGAGGTTGCGTTTGACCAGCGCCAGCGTCTCGGGTGTGCACACCTTGCCGCAGGCCACACGCGCTGGGTCGCGGGGCGCGACGTAGAAGAGGACGAAAGTGATGGCACTGATGATCAGCAGGATGACCAGTGCGCCGATTGCCCGGCGGATGAGGAAGCGGAACATGGCGATGGATTTCCCTGGCAGACGCCGACGAGGGGGAGTGGAGCGGGCGGGGCGCCGCACGGGCGCCCCGCCTCAGGAGTGTGGGCGTCAGGCCTTCACGAACAGCTTGTAGAAGACGGCCGAGGACCACAGCGGGTGGAACATGGCGCCGCCGACCTTCTCGCCGTAGAGGTAGAAACGGCGCTGGAACGTCTCGGGGATGATCGGCGCCTCCTCCGTCATGATCCGCTTGTCCAGCGCGGCCCAGGCCTTGCCGGCCTCCGTCGGGTCGGCGATGGTGACGTTCTTCTTGATCGCCTCGTTGACCCAGTCGACGTTCAGCTGCGAGATGTTGTTGGCGCCGTTGGCGATGGTGCCGCCGTCGAACAGCGGCTGCATCAGCGTGTATCCGGTCGGCCAGTCCGGGGACCAGCCGAACCACATCACGTCGAACTGGTTGTCGATCTGCTGGATCTGGTCGTAGTAGCTGGTGGAGTCCAGCGGCTTGATGACCGGGGTGAAACCGGCCGCCTTGAGGGCGTTCTCGATGACGACCTTGGTCTTGTTGTAGTTGTTGCCCGCGGGGAAGGCGTAGACGACCTTCTGGCCCTCCTTGCCGGCCTCCTTCAGCAGCTTCTTCGCCGCCTCCGGGTCGCCCTGCGGCTTCTTCAGCTTGCCGTAGACGTCGTCCTTGGCGTAGCCGACGATGTCGGGGCTCAGGATGGACGTCGCGTAGTCACCGGCCGAGGGACCACCGTAGATCTTGCGGATCTGCTCCAGCGGCCAGGCGTGGATGATGGCCTGACGGACCTTCAGGTCGGTGATCCGCTTGGTGTTGATCGCGTAGTAGTAGATGCCGGTCAGCAGGCCGTTGAAGGTCCGCTTCTTCAGCTCGGGGTCGGTGAGGACCTTCTGGATGCGCTCGGCCGGGACACCGCTGTACGCCATGACCGCGTACTTGTCGTCGCCGTCGTCGGCGATCAGACGGTCGGCGGCCTGGAGCGACTCGGGGCCGAACTCGTAGACGAAGCTGTCCGGGTACGCGTTGCGGATCGAGTCCGTGTTGGGGTCCCAGTGCGGGTTGCGCACCAGCGTCATCGACTTGTCGATGGCATGGGCCTTGATGCGGTACGGACCGCACGAGACCGGGTCCTTGTCGTACTTCTCCTTGGTGTCGCCCTTGACCGGGACGGCGCCGTAGGAGGTCATCGCCAGGGTGAAGTTGAGGTCCGGGCGGGCCTCGGCCAGCTTGAAGGTGATCGTCTTCGCCTTGGCGTCGGTCACGACCGAGTCGAGGTGCTTGCCGCCGAACGGGCCCTTGTACTTCGAGCGGAAGTCGGCCGTGCCGGTCAGCGCGGTCTGGGCGTAGCCGGCGCCCTCGGTGGTGAAGCTGGCGAAGCCGCGCTCGATGCCGTGGCGCACGTCATCGATGGTGAGCTCCTTGCCGTCCTCCCACTTCAGACCGTCCTTCAGGGTGAAGGTCCAGGTCTTGCCGCCGTCGGACATGGTGCCCGCGTCGGTGGCGAGGTCGCCGACCAGCTTCATCGAGCCGTCCGACGCGATCTTGTAACCGGTCAGGCTGCGGATGAAGAGGTCACCTATCGCGGAGTTCCACGAGAAGTAGATGCGCTGCGGGTCCAGGTGCGAGAAGTCGTCCGGGGCGATGCCGCGGATCGTGCCGCCCTTCTTCGCGCCCGGGACCTCGGCGGCCGGACCGGTGGAGTCGGCCTTCGTGCCGACGACGACCGAGCCGGTGTACTTGTCGGCACCGCCGTGTCCGGCGCCGCCGCCCTTCTTGGTCGAGCTGCCGCTGCTGCACGCGGAGAGGACCATCGAACCGCCGGCGGCGACCGACGTGGCGATGACGAAGTTTCTGCGGGAAAGGGACATGGCTTCCTGCTCTGGTCGATGGAGAGAAACGTTCGATCCGGTGGGCCCCGTCGCCCGGCCGGAGGAAGTGCGGTTCAGCGCTTGGTCTTCGGGTCCAGTGCGTCACGCACCGAGTCGCCCAGCAGGTTGAAGGCGATGACGAAGATCACCATCGCGGCGCCGGGGAAGAGCATGAACGTGATGTCGCTCTGGTAGACCTCTGATCCGCGCTGGATCATCACGCCCCAGTCGGGTGTCGGGTCGGTGAGACCGACGCCGAGGAAGGCGAGGCCCGCTTCCGCCGTGACGTAGGCGGGCAGCGCGAGCGTGGCCTGGATGAGGATCGGCGTCCAGAGGTTGGGCAGCAGTTCCTTGAAGATGATCCGCGCCGGGGAGGCACCGGTCACCTTCGCCGCCTCGACGAACTCGCGTTCGCGCAGGGCGAGTACCTCGCCGCGCAGCAGTCGTGCGATGGAGGCCCAGCCGAAGGCGGTCATGACCGAGATGAGGCTGACGACGGTCAGCCAGATCGGGGTGTTCTCGTCCGGAGCGACCAGGATCGAGAGCATCACCGGCCAGAAGGCGATGAAGAAGAGCGTGGAGGGGAAGGCCAGCAGGATGTCGATGACCCGGCCCACGAGGTAGTCGGTCTTGCCGCCCAGATAGCCCGCGGTGATGCCGACGGCGATGCCGATCACCGTCACCAGCAGGGTGGTTGCCGCGGCGATGAGCAGGGAGTTGCGGATGCCGTAGAGCAGGAAGGTGAAGACGTCCCGGCCGAGTGACGGCTCGACGCCGAACCAGAAGTCGCCGCTGATACCGCCGTTGGGCAGCATGGGCGAACCGAAGTCGTCCAGCAGGCCGGATTCGTTCTGCCCGTACGTCGTGTACGGGTCCTTGCCGTACAGCTTCGCGATCAGCGGCGCGCAGATGCCGATCGCGAAGAAGAATATGACCACATAGGCCGAAATCACGCCCGTACGGTCGCGCTTGAAGCGCAGCCAGGCCATCTTGCCCGGTGAGCGGCCGTTGTCGCCCTTGGACGCGGACGGGCCCGCTGGGGACTGCGGCTTCGCGTCCTCCACCTCAACGGGGGTGGCGGCTTGCGGCGTTGGAATCGTCATGGTGCTCCTGGCCCGGAGGGTCGAAGGACTCCGCAGGGCAACACCTACGGGCTACCCGGACTTTTTCAACGCAATTCATGCAGGGTCAATGAATGTCCGACGCCCTTGGCGCGCTCTTTGGAAATTTGACCAACACATGACCTTTGTAAGGGCGTGGCTTTGCTTCCGTTTGGCTTTTTCGAAGGAGTGTTCGCGACTTAATGGGTGAAGTCCGGCAATGAGTCCGATATACGGGCGCCAGTGTCTCGGAATACGTACATCCGATCGGGTCGGCTCGCGGTCGATGCGTATTCGATGCGCGGCCGTTATCGCTCCGGTGCCTGTCGGGTCCACGCCCGGAACTTCTCCGGCCGTGAAGTGCCACTCGAATCGGCTCGGGCGCGCCCGAATGGGTGGAGTAAATGTGCGTTACATCCCTTGTGCGGTGATATTTGACCTTAAGTGAGACGGAGCACTACGAGGAGGCACTCCATGCGCGGAGCCACACAGGCCAAGTGGGCCGCATGTGCGGTGGTCGTCGCCCTGGCGGCGACGGCATGCGGCGGCGGGGGCAGCAGCGGTGGTGGCGGTGGAGCGAACGGGATCGTGAGCTCTTCCTGGGGTGACCCGCAGAACCCGCTCGAACCCGCGAACACCAATGAGGTGCAGGGCGGCAAGGTCCTCGACATGATCTTCCGGGGGCTCAAGAGGTACGACCCGAGGACCGGCGCGGCCACCAACATGCTCGCCGAGAAGATCGAGTCCAAGGACAACCAGAACTTCACGGTCACCGTGAAGGACGGCTGGACCTTCAGCAACGGCGAGAAGATCACCGCGAAGTCGTTCGTGGACGCCTGGAACTACGGGGCCCAGCTGAAGAACAATCAGAAGAACGCCTACTTCTTCGGCTACATCGACGGCTACAGCAAGGTCCACCCCGATACCGGCAGCGCCAGGGCCGCCACGCTCTCCGGCCTCAAGGTCGTCGACGACAAGACGTTCAAGGTCAAGCTGTCGCAGAAGTTCTCCCTCTGGCCGGACACCCTCGGCTACCCGGCCTTCGCCCCGCTGCCCAAGGCCTTCTTCACCGACCACGCCGCCTGGGTGTCCAAGCCGATCGGCAACGGGCCGTACACCGTCGACAAGTACACCAAGGGCTCGTCGATGAACCTGCGCAAGTGGGACAAGTACCCCGGGGACGACAAGGCGCAGAACGGCGGCATCGACCTCAAGGTCTACACCGACAACAACACCGCCTACACGGACCTGACGGCCGGCAACCTCGACCTCGTCGACGACGTGCCCGCCTCGCAGCTGAAGAACGTCAAGGCGGACCTCGGCGACCGGTACATCAACACCCCGGCCGGCATCATCCAGACCCTCGCCTTCCCCTTCTACGACAAGAAGTGGGACACCCCCGGCGGCATCAAGGTCCGCCAGGGCCTGTCGATGGCGATCAACCGCCAGCAGATCACCGACCAGATCTTCCAGAAGACCCGCACCCCCGCCTCCGACTGGACCTCCCCGGTCCTCGGCGCGGAGGGCGGCTTCAAGAAGGGGCTGTGCGGCGCGCCCTGCGAGTACAACGCGGCGAATGCCAAGAAGCTGATCCAGGAGGGCGGCGGCATCCCCGGCGGCCAGCTCAAGATCTCGTACAACGGCGACACCGGCTCCCACAAGGAGTGGGTCGACGCCGTCTGCAACAGCATCAACAAGGCGATGGGCAACAACAAGGCGTGCGTCGGCGCCCCGGTCGGCACCTTCGCCGACTTCCGCAGCCAGGTCTCCCAGCAGAAGCTGACCGGCGCCTGGCGGGCCGGCTGGCAGATGGACTACCCGCTCATCCAGAACTTCCTCCAGCCCGTGTACTACACCGACGCCTCGTCCAACGACGGCAAGTGGAGCAACAAGCAGTTCGACGGGCTCGTCGACAAGGCCAACGCCGAGTCAGACAAGGCCAAGGCCGTCTCGACCTTCCAGGACGCGGAGAAGGTCCTGGTCGCGCAGATGCCCGTCATCCCGCTCTGGTACCAGAACGGCAGCGCCGGCTACTCGGACCGGATCACCGACGTGTCGCTGAACCAGTTCAGCGTCCCGGTGTACGAGCAGATCAAGGTCAAGTGACCCACTGAGGCCGGGTGGCCGGTGCAAGGCAGGAGCGCACCGGCCACCCGGCTTCCCCGTCCCCCGACGCGTCACTCCCCAGCCCCGAGCCTCTGACCCCCGCGACCCCCGGAGCCCTTCATGGGACGTTATGTGATCCGGCGGCTGCTGCAGATGATCCCGGTCTTCTTCGGCACCACGCTGTTGATCTTCCTCATGGTGAATGTGATGGGCGACCCCATCGCGGGTCTCTGCGGCGAACGCCAGTGCGACCCGGCGACCGCAGCCCAACTCCGCTCGGAATTCGGCCTCGACAAGCCCGTCTGGCAGCAATACCTCACCTACATGGGCAATGTCTTCACCGGCGACTTCGGCACCGCGTTCAACGGGCAGAAGGTCACCGAGCTGATGGCCACCGCCTTCCCCATCACGATCCGGCTCACCGTCGTCGCGATCGTCTTCGAGGTCGTCATCGGCATCAGCCTCGGTGTCGTCACCGGTCTGCGCCGCGGCCGCCCCGTCGACACCACCGTGCTCATCCTGACCCTGGTCGTCATCTCCATCCCGACCTTCGTCACCGGCCTCCTGCTCCAGCTCCTCCTCGGAGTCGAGTGGGGCCTCATCAAACCCTCCGTCTCACCGGAGGCCCCCTTCAACGAGCTGCTGGTACCCGGGCTCGTCCTCGCCTCGGTCTCCCTGGCGTACGTCACCCGGCTCACCCGGACCTCGATCGCCGAGAACGCCCGCGCCGACTACGTCCGCACCGCCGTCGCCAAGGGCCTGCCCAGGCGCCGCGTCGTCATCCGGCACCTGCTGCGCAACTCACTGATCCCGGTCGTCACCTTCATCGGTACGGACGTGGGCGCCCTGATGGGCGGGGCGATCGTCACGGAGCGGATCTTCAACATCCACGGCGTCGGCTACCAGCTCTACCAGGGCATCCTGCGCCAGAACTCCCAGACCGTCGTCGGCTTCGTCACCATCCTCGTCCTCGTCTTCCTGGCGGCGAACCTGATCGTCGACCTGCTGTACGCCGTTCTCGACCCGAGGATCCGCTATGCCTGAGCAGACACCGGACGAGGCGATCTCGTCGGCCGGAGCAGGAGGCGTGATGGATCTCGCCCTGGAGGAGGGCACCACCCTCGAAAGGACACCGGGCGGCCCCGAGGGCACCGGCCCCGCCGAGAAGCCGCGCAGTCTGTGGTCCGACGCCTGGCGGGACCTGCGCCGCAACCCGGTCTTCATCATCTCCGCCCTGATCATCCTCTTCCTGGTGATCATCTCGATCTGGCCGTCGCTGATCGCCGACCAGGACCCCCTCGACTGCAACCTGGGCAAGGCCCAGGAGGGCTCCCAGCCCGGACACCCCTTCGGCTTCGACGGACAGGGCTGCGACGTCTACACCCGTACCGTCTACGGAGCCAGGAACTCGGTGACCGTCGGCGTCTGCGCCACCCTCGGCGTCACCCTGCTCGGTGGCGTGCTCGGCGGACTCGCCGGGTTCTTCGGCGGCTGGTGGGACTCGATCCTCTCCCGCATCACCGACGTCTTCTTCGGCATCCCGGTGGTCCTCGGCGGCCTGGTCTTCCTCTCCGTGGTCACCAGTTCCACCGTCTGGCCGGTGATCGGCTTCATCGTGCTGCTGGGCTGGCCGCAGATCGCCCGCATCGCCCGCGGCTCCGTGATCACCGCCAAACAGAACGACTACGTACAGGCGGCACGGGCGCTCGGCGCCTCCAACTCGCGGATGATGCTGCGCCACATCACCCCCAACGCCATCGCGCCGGTGATCGTCGTCGCGACCATCGCCCTCGGTACGTACATCTCGCTGGAGGCGACGCTCTCGTTCCTCGGCGTCGGGCTGAAACCGCCGGCCGTCTCCTGGGGCATCGACATCTCCGCCGCGTCCCAGTACATCCGCAACGCCCCGCACATGCTGCTCTGGCCCGCCGGCGCCCTGGCAGTCACCGTGCTCGCCTTCATCATGCTCGGCGACGCGGTGCGCGACGCCCTCGACCCCAAGCTGCGCTGAGGAGCCCGCTGCCATGTTGCTCGAAGTGCGCGATCTGCACGTGGAGTTCCACACCCGCGACGGCATCGCCAAGGCCGTCAACGGGGTCGACTACTCGGTGGCCGAGGGCGAGACGCTGGCCGTCCTCGGCGAGTCCGGCTCAGGCAAGTCCGTCACCGCCCAGGCCATCATGGGCATCCTCGACATGCCCCCGGGAAAGATCAGCGGCGGCGAGATCCTCTTCAAGGACCGCGATCTGCTGAAGATGAAGAAGGACGAGCGCCGGAAGATCCGCGGCCAGGAGATGGCCATGATCTTCCAGGACGCGCTCTCCTCCCTCAACCCCGTGCTCAGCGTGGGGGAGCAGCTCGGCGAGATGTTCGTCGTGCACCGGGGGATGTCCCACAAGGACGCGAAGCTGAAGGCCGTCGAGCTGATGGACCGGGTCCGCATCCCGGCGGCGAAGGAACGCGTCGGGAACTACCCGCACCAGTTCTCCGGCGGTATGCGCCAGCGCATCATGATCGCCATGGCGATGGCGCTGGAGCCTTCGCTGATCATCGCGGACGAACCCACCACCGCCCTCGACGTGACCGTCCAGGCCCAGGTGATGGACCTGCTCGCCGAGCTCCAGCGCGAGCTGAACATGGGCCTGATCCTGATCACCCACGACCTGGGCGTGGTCGCGGACGTCGCCGACAAGATCGCCGTGATGTACGCGGGCCGGATCGTCGAATCCGCCCCGGTCCACGAGATCTACCGGGCGCCCGCCCACCCGTACACCAAGGGCCTGCTCCGGTCGATCCCGCGCCTGGACCAGAAGGGCCGGGAGCTTTACGCGATCAAGGGCCTGCCGCCCAACCTGCTGCACATCCCGCCCGGTTGCGCCTTCAACCCGCGCTGCCCGATGGCCCAGGAGATCTGCCGGGGCGAGGTGCCGCCGCTGTTCGAGGTGGCCGAGCACCGCGAGAGCGCCTGCTATTTCTGGAAGGAGACGCTCGATGCACGCTGACCACTCGGGGCGCAAGGAAGCGCGCGAAGAGGGCGAGAAGGCCCGCGTGCTGCTCGCCAAGTCACGGGCCGGGTCCGCCGCGGCGGGCGGCGAGCCGATCCTGGAGGTCCGCGACCTGGTCAAGCACTACCCGATGACCCAGGGCATCCTGATCAAGAAGCAGATCGGCGCGGTCAAGGCGGTCGACGGGGTCTCCTTCGACCTGGCGGCGGGCGAGACGCTCGGCATCGTGGGGGAGTCCGGCTGCGGCAAGTCGACCGTGGCGAGGATGCTGGTGCATCTGGAACAGCCGACGGCCGGCTCGATCAAGTACAAGGGCGAGGACATCACCAAGCTGTCGGGGCGCGCCCTGAAGGCCGTGCGCCGCAACATCCAGATGGTGTTCCAGGACCCCTACACCTCGCTCAACCCGCGCATGACCGTCGGCGACATCATCGGGGAGCCGTACGAGATCCATCCCGAGGTGGCCCCGAAGGGCGAGCGGCGCCGGAAGGTCCAGGACCTGCTGGACGTGGTCGGGCTCAACCCGGAGTACATCAACCGCTATCCGCACCAGTTCTCCGGCGGCCAGCGCCAGCGCATCGGCATCGCCCGCGGCCTCGCCCTGAACCCCGAGATCATCGTCGCCGACGAACCCGTCTCCGCCCTCGACGTCTCCGTGCAGGCGCAGGTCGTCAACCTGCTGGACCGGCTCCAGGCGGAGTTCGGGCTGAGTTACGTCTTCATCGCGCACGACCTGTCGATCGTCCGGCACATCTCCGACCGGGTCGGGGTGATGTATCTGGGCCGGATCGTCGAGATCGGCTCCGACGAACAGATCTACGACCACCCCACGCATCCGTACACCCAGGCGCTGCTGTCCGCCGTCCCGGTGCCGGACCCGACGGCCCGCGAGCACCGGGAGCGGATCATCCTGCACGGCGACGTCCCGTCGCCCGCCAACCCGCCCTCGGGCTGCCCCTTCCGCACCCGGTGCTGGAAGGCGCAGGAGCGGTGCGAACTGGAGGTGCCGCTGCTGGCGGTTCCGGCCGTCTTCCGGCTGACCGAGTCGCCGGCCGGGCACGACTCGGCCTGCCACTTCGCGGAGGAGAAGCAGGTGGTGCCGCCGGAGGGGCTGCTGGAGGCGCAGGGGGAGCAGGAGGAGTCGGCGGAGCAGGGGGAGTCGGCGGGCGAGGACGGACCCTCGGACGGTGAGGTGGACGGCGAGGACGGGGCCGCGCCGTCCGGGAGCACCCGGGCCGGCTGACCACGGGCACGTTAACGCGTGGGCAACCCGGCCGTCTCACGTCCGATATACGAACCGGCCAGCATGGTCGGCGTACGGCCGTGCGGGTGCCGTGTACCGGCCGGGAGGGCGTCAAGTCCGCCCGGCCGGTTGCCCGTTCGAACACCACGCCGGTGAACCCCTTGTCCGGTCGACAGGCACGGTGGAGTATCGCTCGGGTGATACTCACTCGGGGGGCAAGGGCCACCGGTGCCGTTCTCTGCGCCGTGCTCGCGCTGATCGTCGCGGGCTGGCTCGTACGGGACGTCAGGGCGGCCGACGACATCGGGCTGTTGTGGCGCTACTGGGCCGGCTACTACGACCCACGGCTCCCTCTGCTGCCCACCACCTCGGCGTACGACGTGGTGCTGCTCGTGGTGTATCTCTCCGCCGCCGTCGCGTCCCTGCGGTCCTCGGTGGCCGCCACCGCACTGGTCGCCACCGGAGTGGTCACGATCGTCCTGCGGCTTCCCGGCCTCTGGAACATAGGCGAGTCCCGGACGAACGCCCGGTTCACCGACGATCTCCGCACCCGCGCCCTGCTCTGCGCCTTCGTGGCGCTCGCGGCGGGCATCGCGATGATCACCACCGCGGGGGCCGGCCGCAGGGCGGCGCGGGACTTCTCCGAACGCCTTCCGGCCCGGCCGGGGCAGGGTGCGGGCCTGATCGCCTTTCTGTGCCTCGGCGCGGCGGGAGCGATCGTGATCGCCTGGGAGATCCGCCAGGCGACGCAGATCTCCGCCATCTACCCCGACTGGTTCGTGGGCGGGGACCGGGTCGTGCAGGGGCTGATCGACCCGCCGCCCGGCTGGTTCTCGGCGGTCCTGGCGCTGCTCTGTCTGTTCGCGGCGGTGAGCGCGCTCGTCCGCGCCGTGCACGCGCGGCCGTTCGGCCTGATCGCCGCGGCCCTGCTGCTGTTCGGCGGGGTGCTGGGAGTGGCCCGCACCGTGCACTACGAGTTGCTGAACCGCTTCGGCGATCTGTCCGTCGAAACCCAGCTCATCGTGGTGACGGGGTTCTTCGAGGTGCTCGCCGGTGCCGTGGTGCTGCTGGCACTGGCCCTGCCGGGCCCGGACGAACCCCCCGCCCTGCCCGACCAGGGCTACGGGCAGGGGTACGGCCATCCGCAGCCCGGCGTCTACGGGCCGCCGCCCCCGTCCCAGCCGCCGCCCGGCTGGTGACGGGAGGCCCGCCGGACAGGCCCCGGGGCCTGCCCGGCGGACCGGGGCCGGACGCCCTAGCCGACCAGCCCCAGCGACCGCTTCAGGAAGTCGACCTGAAGCAGCAGCAGGTTCTCCGCCACCTGCTCCTGCGGCGTCATGTGCGTCACCCCGCTGAGCGGCAGCACCTCGTGCGGGCGCCCGGCCGAGAGCAGCGCCGAGGACAGCCGGAGCGAGTGCGCGACCACCACGTTGTCGTCCGCGAGACCGTGGACGATCATCATCGGCCGCACCTGGTCGGCGGCCTCCGAGAGCCCCTCGTCCGTGATCACCGAGTTGTGCGCGTACACCTCGGGCTGCTCCGCCGGGTCGCCGAGGTAGCGCTCGGTGTAGTGGGTGTCGTACAGCCGCTGGTCGGTCACCGGGGCGCCGACCACCGCCGCGTGGAAGACGTCGGGCCGGCGCGTCACGGCCAGGGCCGCCAGGTATCCGCCGAACGACCAGCCGCGGATCGCGACCTTGCCGAGATCCAGCGGGAACCGGTCCGCGAGGGCGTGCAGGGCTTCGATCTGGTCGTCCACCGAGAGCACGAGGTTGTTCTTGACCGCCTTCTCCCAGCCCGGTGTACGCCCCCGCATGCCCCGGCCGTCCGCGACCACGACCGCGAAGCCCTGATTGGCGAACCACTGCGAAATCAGATGCGGATTGTGGGCGGCGACCACCCGGCGGCCATGCGGTCCGCCGTACGGGTCCATCAGTACCGGAAGCGGGCCGTCCGACTCGTTGTATCCCTCGGGGAGCAGCACGGCGCACGGAATTCGCCGTGCGCCCCCCTCGGTGAGGCGCACCCGCGCGGAGAGAACCGGCTCCTCGGCGTGGTTCGCCACGGTGGCGATCGGCTTGCCGTCCCGGAGCACCTCGACCCGGGTCCCCGGCCGCTCCGGGGACTGGGTGACCAGCACCGTCACCCCGCCCGCGCGGACCGCCGAGTGCACCCCGACCCCTTCGGACACCCGCTCGACGCCCAGCTCGTTGACCCGGTAGACATGGGTCTCGCCGATCTCCGGTTCCGCCGCCTCCTCGCCGGCCGTGGCCGACACCAGGATGTCCGACCCACCGATGTCCAGCACCGCCTGGAGCTGCAACTGCGCCCCGGTCAGCAGCCGGTCGCCGACCGCGAGCACCCGCGCCCCGCCCTCGTCCGCGATCCGCACCAGCCGTCCGTCCGGCGCCCAGGCGGGCACACCGGGGAAGATTTCCAGCCAAACCGGATCCTCGTCGGCATGCACCGTCCGCGTCGAACCGGTCTCCGGGTCCACCGCGAGGAAGAGGTGACTGCGCTGGTCGCGGGACTGCACCAGCAGCAGCGGCGCCCCGTCCGACGACCAGTGCACCTGTGCCAGATAGGGGTGGCGTGCCCGGTCCCAGACCACCTCGGTACGGGTGCCGTCCAGGCCCAGCACGAAGAGCCGCACCTCGGCGTTGGGCGTCCCGGCCGCCGGGTAGGCGACCTCGGCGGGCCTGCGGTCCGGATGTGCGGGATCCGCGATCCACCACCGCTGCACGGGGCTGTTGTCGACCCGGGCGACCAGCAGCCGGTCCGACTCCGGCGACCACCAGAAGCCCCGTGAACGCTGCATCTCCTCGGCCGCGATGAACTCCGCGAGACCGTACGAGACGTCCTCCGCCTCCGGCTCGGCGAGTGCCCGGTCCCCGTCGCCCTCCGCGCCCACGACGCGCAATGCCCCCTTGGACGCATATGCGATGTGTCGTCCGTCCGGTGACGGTCGCGGGTCGATCACCGGGCCCGGAACCGGCAGCGCACGGGCCGTGCCGGCCCGCAGTTCGGCGACGTACACCTTCCCGGAGAGCGCGAAGGCGGCCAACTCCGCCGCCCCGTCGACCGCGTAGCCGACGATCCCCGAGGACCCCTCGCGGCTGCGCTCGCGCCGGGCCCGCTCCTGCGCCGACAGCCGCTCCGCCGAACCGCCCAGCAGGGCCGCCGGATCGGCGACCACGCGCTCCTTCGGTGTTCCGTCCTTCGGCAGGTCCAGCACCCACAGCCGGCCGGACCGGTCCGTACCGGAACCCGACCGCAGGAAGATCACCCGCTCCCCGTCGGGTGAAACGGTGAACGCCCGAGGGGCGCCGAGAGTGAATCGCATGGTTCTGGCGTGCTGACGCGGAAAGGAGATCTGCTGCGAAGTCATGTGCCGAACCTAGTCCCCGACCGCCCGGTCGTGCGCCCCTCGTGCTGCTGTGCCCCGATCAATGCGGTGCCACGGATAGTTATGATCCGTAGCGCTCGGTGGGTAAGAACCTGCTGGCTCCATGTGTGCTGCCCGTCCCGACCGTACTGATGGAGGTGAACCGCCGTGGCACTCTCGATTTCGGCGGTGGTGCTGCTGGCGATCGTCGTCTTCCTGCTGATCCGGAAATCCGGACTGAAGGGCGGACATGCGGTGGTCTGCGCACTGCTCGGTTTCTATCTCGCCAGCTCGTCGATCGCGCCGAGCATCTCGAACCTGACCACGAATGTGGCCGGCATGATCGGAAGCCTCAAGTTCTGAGGCCCGGCTCGTCGGCGACAGGTGCGCGGGCGGTGATCGGTGCGCCCGGCTCGTAGGGTGGTCCCCATGACGGACCATCCCGCCCGGCGTCTCCTCCTGGTGCACGCGCACCCCGACGACGAGTCGATCAACAACGGCGCCACCATGGCCAAGTACGCGGCCGAGGGTGCCCAGGTCACCCTGGTGACCTGCACGCTCGGTGAGGAGGGCGAGGTCATCCCGCCCTCCCTCGCCCATCTCGCGGCCGACCGGGACGACACCCTGGGCCCGTACCGCCGGGGTGAACTCGACGCGGCGATGAAGGAGCTGGGCGTCACCGACCACCGGCTCCTCGGCGGCCCCGGCCGCTTCCGCGACTCCGGAATGATGGGCGCCGAGCAGAACCACCGCCCCGGCGCCTTCTGGGCCGCCGACGTGGACGACGCCGCCGGACACCTGGTGGAGGTCATCCGCGCGGTGCGCCCGCAGGTCCTGGTCACCTACGACCCCGACGGCGGCTACGGACACCCCGACCACATCCAGGCGCACCGCGTCGCGATGCGCGCCGCGGACCTCGCCGCCGATCCCGCGTACCGCGCCGGATCCGGCGCCCCGCACACCGTCGCCAAGATCTACTGGAACCGGGTGCCGCGCACGGTCGCCGAGGAGGGCTTCGCCCGCCTGAGGGACACGGCGCCGGACGCGTTCCCGGGCATCGCCGCCATCGAGGACGTACCCGGCGTGGTCGACGACTCCCGGATCACCGCGCAGATCGACGGTTCGGCCCATGCCGCCGCCAAGAGCGCGGCGATGCGGGCCCACGCCACCCAGATCGCCGTGGACGGCCCCTTCTTCGCCCTCTCCAACGACCTGGGACAGCCCGTCTTCACCACCGAGTACTACGAGTTGGCGCGCGGCGATTCCGGAGCCCCTCAAGGGGGCCGGGAGGACGACCTGTTCGTGGGTACGGCGGGAGCGGAGCGATGAGCGGCGGCAAGCAGGGCGCACCGCGCCCCTCCAGGGACGTCGCGGCCACCGGCCTCGCCGCGCCCCTCAATCCCGGGCGGATCGCCGCCTACGTGGGCCTCGCCGTGCTGGGCGCGCTCGTCGGGATCGCCGGGGCTCTCGTCCAAGCCGCCTGGTTCCCCGCCGGATTGCTGCTCGCGCTGGTGGCCGCCGCCGGGCTCTTCTACGGCGGGCGCCTTGTCTTCGGCACCCAGCTGGGCGCGCTGGCACCCGCTGCGGGATGGCTGATTTCAGTCGTTGTTCTGCTGGGCGGACGCCCGGAAGGCGACTATGTCTTCGGCGATGAACTGGGTCTCACTCTCTTCATGCTGGGCGGTATGGCCGTCGCTGTGATCTGTGCCACCATGTCGCGGTCGCCCCAACAGGGCGCCGACAGCGGCCGGCCTGGCAAGTAATGTGCCACGTCCGATCCCGTAATGCCCCTTGTCCGTCCGCTGGCCGCACAGCCGTTTCCCCCGGTCGCGGGGTGTCCGTCGGCGGCGGCCAGTATGGTGGTTCGCGCGCCGAGCCGTCCCCTGGCCTGCGGCATGGGGGAAGTACGGGCGGCGGAGCCAATCGGGAGAACCTGCTTTGAGTCGTGAAACTGACAGTTCGTCCTCCGGGCCCCAGGGGCGCGGAGGAGCCGCGTACCCCTCGGGGACGCCGCCGTACGGATCCCGCCAGTATCCGTCGCTGCACCCTTCGCAGGATGCCCCGGAGGGGGCCCCGGAGCCTGCGGACCCGCCTCAGTCCGAGGAGCCGAGGACCGAGACGACGCTGACGACGCGCATCCGGATCAACATCCCGGGCTCGCGTCCCATCCCGCCCGTCGTCATGCGTACGCCCGTGGGCGACACCGACAGCGCCGACATCGAGCGCACCGGCAGCTTCCCGCGCCCCGCCTCGCCCGCGGCGGACGGTGCGCCGGCCGCGTCCGACACCGCGCCGGCCGCCGAGGCCCGGACCGATTCCGCCGCCGCGGAACCGGCCGCCGAGAAGCCGGCCAGGGAGAAGAGCGGCAGCGACTGGTTCGCCCCGCGCAAGCCCCCCATGAACACCTCGGTCGCCGGTGGCGTCACAGCCGGCGGCGCTACGGCCGGTGGCAGCCCGGCGGGTGGCGCCGAGGGCCCCAGGGGCGCCGCGCCCACCCCGCCCCGCGCCGATCTGCCGTACTTCTCGGACGGTCCGCAGCGCACGGGCGACCAGGGCGCACCCCGCCCCGACGACTTCGGCTCCGGCGGCCCCGCGTCCGGCGGCCCGCGCCCCACGCCGAACCTCGGAGTACGTACCCCCGGCCCCTCCGGCCCCACCACGGGCCCGGTCACCGGCACTTCGTCCCTGACGCCGAACCTCGACGGACCGGGCGGCGCGGGCTCCGGCCCGATGGGCTCCGGCCCCGGGGTCGGCCTCGGCCCGGGGGGCTCAGGTGGTCCCGCGGCTCCGCAGGGTCCCGGTGCCCCCGGTGGTCAGCCGCCGCGGATGTCCGACGACACGGCGGTGCTGACCCCGCAGTTCTCGGGCCCGGCACCCTCCGGCCCCGGCGGCAACGTCTCCGGTGACACGCTCACCAGCGGCATCCCCGTCATTCCGCCGGAGCACCGGGCGGCGTCGCCGTTCCCGAGCGCGCCCGCGGGCGGGCGACCCGATCCGGCGTCGCGTGTCCCGGGCGACCCGATGGGCACCGGGCCAGCAGGACCCGGCGGCCCCGCCGCCTCGCCCGCCCCCGCGCCCCGCCCCGAACCGGCGCCCGCGCCCGCGAAGAAGCAGGGCCGCTCCAAGCTGGTCCTCCTCGGCGTCGGTGTCGTCGGGCTGCTCGGTGTCGCGTACGGCGCCGGGCTGCTGATGAACCACTCCGACGTACCCAAGGGCACCACCGTCCTGGGCGTCGACATCGGCGGCGGCACGAAGGAGGAGGGCGTCACGAAGCTGGACGCCGCCCTCGGCAAGCGCGCCGTGGCCCCCCTCCAGCTCGCCGTGGACGGCAAGAAGACCCAGCTCGCGCCGGACAAGGCCGGGCTCGGCCTGGACAGCCAGGAGACCGTGCGCTCGGCGGCGGGCAGCGACTACAACCCGGTCTCCGTCATCGGTTCCCTGTTCGGCAGCAAGCGCGCCGTCGACCCGGTGATCCCGGTCGACGAGGAGAAGCTCGGCGTCGCGCTGACCGACCTGGCGGGCGTCTCCGGCTCGGCCAACGACGGCACGATCAAGTTCGAGCCGGGCAAGGCCGTCGCCGTACCCGGGAAGCCGGGCAAGGCGCTGGACGTCAACCAGTCGATGACCTCGGTGCGCGACGCGTACCGCGCCCAGGTGCAGACCGGGCGGACGAAGGTCGTCCAGCTGCCCGTCACCACCCGCCAACCCACCATCGGCCAGGCCGAACTGGACCGGGCGATGAAGGACTTCGCGAAGCCCGCGATGTCCGGTCTGGTCACCATCAAGGCGGGTGCCAAGCAGATCCAGTTCGGCCCGGCCAAGTCGTTGCCGCAGATCCTCTCGATGGTGCCGGTCCAGGGCCGGCTGATCGAGCACTACGACAAGAAGGCCATCGAGACCCTCTGCGACGGCGTCTTCAACGGCATCATGATCACCAAGGGTGACGGCAAGAAGCACCAGCTCAACGCGGACGACGTGGCACACGCCATGCAGACCGCGCTGCTCGGGAAGACCGCCACCGAGCGGACCGTCGTCATCAACCTCGACGGCAACGGCTGACCGCGGCGAACCGCACCGCACGCCCGCCCCCGACCGGACCCCGGCCGGGGGCGGCGCCGTTTCCGGACACCGGCCCCGGCAGCGGAGTCATACGTACGGCATGACATCTGTCATCCCGTTTCCACGACCCGCGGCCCTGCCGCGCGCACCCCGCCCTCCGCCACGCTGGACGCATGACAACGACAGCCACCGAGGCCACCGGGGCGAAGACCACCGCGGTCCGCTTCGAGCAGGTCAGCAAGGCATACGGAGCGGTACGCGCCGTCGACGGGCTCACCCTCGACCTGCACCCCGGCGAGACCGTGGCGCTCCTCGGCCCCAACGGTGCCGGAAAGTCCTCCACCCTGGATCTGCTGCTGGGCCTGCGCACCGCCGACTCCGGCACCGTCCAGGTCTTCGGCACGACTCCGCAGAACGCCATCGCCGCGGGCCGCGTCGGCGCGATGCTCCAGTCCGGCGGCCTGATGGAGGACGTCACGGTCAAGGAGCTGGTCGGCCTCGCCTGCGATCTGCACCCCAGGCCCTACCCGGCGGCGGAGGTGCTCTCCCGCGCCGGTATCGCGCAGATCGCGGACCGGATGGTCAACAAGCTCTCCGGCGGCCAGGAGCAGCGCGTCCGCTTCGCGCTCGCCACCGCGGGCGCCAACGACCTGATCGTCCTCGACGAGCCGACCACCGGCATGGACGTCACCGCCCGCCAGGCCTTCTGGGCCACCATGCGCGAGCAGGCCGAGCAGGGCCGCACCGTCCTGTTCGCCACCCACTACCTCGAAGAGGCCGACGCCATCGCCGACCGCGTCCTCGTCCTCCACAAGGGCCGGCTGCTCGCCGACGGCACCGCCGCCGAGATCAAGGCGAAGGCCGGAGCCCGCCGGATCTCCTTCGAGCTGGAGGGCCCGGCCGACGAAGCGGCCCTGCGCGGCCTGCCGTTTCTCGCCGCGCTCGACATCACCGGCAACCGGGTCCGGATCCAGTCGCACGACGCCGACGCGACCGTCCACGCCGTCTACGGACTCGGCCTCTACCCGCGCGAACTCGAAGTCGCGGGACTCGGCCTGGAACAGGCCTTCGTCGCCATCACCGAGGCCGAGGAGGCCAGGACCGCATGCTGAGTTTCTTTTCATGGGCGTTGATCAGGCTCGAAGTGACCCGCACCCTGCGGAACAAGAAGTTCATGTTCTTCTCGGTCATCTATCCGTCGGTGATCTATCTGCTGATCTCCAACACCCAGAACACCTCCGACCGGATCCCGCACACCGATCTCACCTTCCAGGCCTTCTTCATGGTCTCGATGGCCTCCTTCGGCGCGCTGACCGCCGTCCTCATGGGCAACAGCGAACGCATCGCCAAGGAGCGCGAGAAGGGCTGGGTCCGCCAGCTGCGGCTCACCGCACTGCCCAGCCGCGGCTACGTCCTGGCGAAGATCGCCAGCGCGGCGATGGTCACCCTGCCCTGCATCGTGGTGGTCTTCCTGGTCGCCGCCGTCGTCAAGCACGTACGGGTGGAGACCTGGCAGTGGTTCGCGCTGGCCGGGGTCATCTGGGCCGGTTCGCTGGTCTTCGCCGCGCTCGGGGTCGCCATCGGCTACCTCGCCAGCGGGGACGCGGTCCGTCCGCTCACCATGATCATCTACTTCGGGCTCTCCATCCTCGGCGGCCTGTGGATGCCCAGCGCGACCTTCCCGCAGTGGCTCCGGAACATCTCCGAGTGGCTGCCCACGCACGCGTACGCTTCTCTCGGCCAGGCGATCGAGATGGGCGGTTCGCCGCACACCAAGGACGTCGCCATCCTCTGCGCCTACTTCCTGATCTTCGCGGGCGGCGCGGCCTGGCTCTACCGGAAGGACACCTTGAAGGCGTGAACGACGACGAGACGTCCGTGGGCGTCGGACGCCCGCCCACGAACCGCAAGCAGGTCTGGATCAAGCTGTTCTGGGTCGGTATCTGGCTCGCGTTCATGAGCGCCCCGATCAAGGACCTGGCCGACGGGAACCACACCCCCTGGGCGACGGTGCTCGGCACGCTCGGCCTGCTCACCTTCGTCGGGACCTACCTGCTCCTGGTCTTCCGCCACACGGCCAAGCCCCTGGACCGCCGTCTCGTCCACTCCACGATCGCCTTCCTCGGCGCCCTCTCCGTCATCCTCACCCTGACGCTCGGCTCCCCGTGGCTGGTCCTCTTCGTGTACGTGGCGGTCTCCGTCGGCGCCACCCTGCCGCTGCGGACGGCCCGCTGGCTGATCCCCGTCGTCACGGCCGTCCTGGTCGGCATGGGCCTGGCCGGCGACCACCCCCGCGAGGTCATCACCGCACTGGTCTTCCCGGCGCTGCTCGGCGGGTTCTCGATGACCGGCGTACGGCAGATGATCCGTACGACGATCGAGCTGCGCGAGGCCCGCGCCACCGTCGCCCAGCTCGCCGCCAACGAGGAACGGCTCAGGCTCGCCCGCGATCTGCACGACCTGCTCGGCCACTCGCTCTCCCTGATCACGCTCAAGAGCGAGCTGGCCGGCCGAATGCTCCCCGACCACCCGGAACAGGCGGCCGCCCAGGTCGCGGACATCGAACAGGTCAGCCGCCAGGCCCTGATCGACGTACGCGGCGCGGTCACCGGCTACCGCCGCCCGACCCTCCCCGGCGAACTCGCGGGCGCCCGCACCGCACTCGCCGCCGCGGGCATCACCGCCGACGTCCCGGCCGAGGCCCCCGACGACCTCCCCGAGAAGCCGGAGGAGGTGCTCGCCTGGGCGCTGCGGGAAGCCGTCACCAACGTCGTACGCCACAGCGGGGCCCGCCACTGCACGGTCACCCTCACCCCGCGCCAGACCCTGGACGGCAAGGTCCTCGAACTCACCGTCTCGGACGACGGCGTCGGCCCCGGGGGCACGAAGCCGGGCAACGGCCTCACCGGCATCGGGGAACGCCTCGCCACGGTCGACGGCACGCTGATCACCGCGGCGGGTCACTCCCGTTCGGGCTCCGGTTCGGGCAAAGGCTTCACCCTGACCCTGAGTGTTCCGCTCGATTCCGGCCTAGGATCCACGGAATGAGCATGATCAGACTCCTCCTCGCCGAGGACCAGTCCATGGTGCGCGAGGCCCTCGCGGCACTCCTCGGCCTGGAACCCGACATCGAGGTGGTGGCCCAGGTCGCCCGCGGGGACGAGGTGCTGGCCGCCGCCCACGAGCACGACATCGACGTGGCGCTCCTGGACATCGAGATGCCCGGCATGACCGGCATCGACGCGGCGGCGGCCCTGCAACGCGAGCTCCCGGCCGTGAAGGTCGTCGTCGTCACCACCTTCGGCCGCCCCGGCTACCTCCGCCGGGCCATGGAGTCGGGCGCCGACGCCTTCCTGGTGAAGGACGCCCCGGCCTCCCAACTGGCCGCAGCGGTACGGAAGGTGCTGGCCGGCGAACGCGTCATCGACCCCACACTCGCCGCTGCGGCCCTCGCCGACGGCGCCAGCCCCCTCACCGACCGCGAACGCGACGTACTGCGCACGGCGGCGGACGGCTCCACCAACGCGGAGATCGCCGCCGCACTCCACCTCTCCCAGGGAACGGTCCGCAACTACCTCTCCATGGCCATCCAGAAACTGGCGGCCCGCAACCGCGCGGAAGCGGTCCGCATCGCGCGCGAGAAGGGCTGGCTGTAGGGCCGGGGAACGGCCCCGGACCCGTTGGCGCGTCCCAGCAGCGGGACGAAAAGCCTCAGTGCCCGGGGGCAGCGGGTGGGCAAGGGGAGGCGGCGGGACGTACCCTCGGCGCGGGACACGAAGACCTGCGAGGAGTGGGTGCATGAGGGGTCGGGATCTACTGGTCGCCTGCGTCGTGCTGTTATCCACGTGCGGCGCGCTCACCGCCTGTTCGTCGGAGCCGGCGCCGCCTCCGCCGCGCCCCTCCGGCATCGCGGAGATCAAACCGTGCAAGTTCTTCACCGAGGACGAACTCCACGAGTACCAGCTCCATGACGCCTCGCCGCTCACCACTGCGGGCGGCTGCATGTGGGAGGGCACGAAGTTCTTCGAGGACGCGAGCACCGTCCTGGTCCTGACGCTCCAGAAGCAGTCCGCCGAACAAGGGGTGGCGGCCCTCGGTTCGCGCTCCGGAGAGAGGATCTCCGAGCGGTCGGCCGTCAACGGCCGCCGGGTCTGGCGGAACACGACGCCCGGCACGGACGTCACATGCGGGCTGGTCTTCGAGATCGACGGCTCGTCGTCCGCCGAGCTGAGACTGTCGGAGTTCCTGGGTGTCTCCGACGTCGAACCCACTCAGCAGGACCTCTGCAAGGGCCTCGACGAACTCGCCCCACGGGTCGAGGAGAAGCTGCCCGCCGTCCGCACCTGACGGAGATCCCGCCCGCGCGCCCCGTGCGCGACAGCGAGATCCCGTGCGGGGCGGCGACGCCGGTGGGGCCCGGTCGTGATGACCGGGCCCCACCTCGTTCCCGGTGCTACGGGAACGACACCACCTTCGACGGAACGGTGTCCGATCCCGACGTGGGGGAGCCGGTGTCGTTGATGACGTGCTCGTACTGGCCCTTGCCGCCGAGCGAGACCACCAGCAGATCGTGGAACCGCACGCCCGGCCTCACCGGCGCCTGGAAGCCATGGTCCTGACGGATCGTCGGATCGACGTTGAAGTAGCAGTAGCTGCCCAGGCCCCAGCCTTCGTGGGTGGTGACGGAGTCGTCGACCTTGTAGGCCGCGAACCCCTTGGTGCTGCCGTTCTGGACGGCCGCCTGGTTCGGGGCGTCGTACGACTTCTCGTTCTGGAAGAAGATCGTCCGGCCGTTCTCGCCCGCCCACTCCACGTCGTACTTGTTGAAGTGCTCCACGAACAGGCCGGTGGCCAGCACATGGTCACCGTTCACCCGGAGGCCGTAGTCCGCCCGGTTGGTCTCCCAGCCGACGCCTTCGCCGTGGTCCGCGCGCCAGAGCCAGGTGTGGTCGATGATCGTGTCGTTGCTGTTCACGACGAGGCTGGTGGTCGCCTTGCCGGGGCCGGCACCGCCGATGCGTACGAACACGTCCTGGAGCGATGTCGGATTGCCGGCGTGACCGGCGGACGATCCCTCGGGGCCGACCTCGATCAGTGTGTTCGAGTTGACCGGGCCGGCGTCGACGAGCAGACCGGCCAGTTTCACGCCGTCCACGTCGCCGACCTTGATGGCGGTGACCCCGTTGTCAGGGATGATCGTCGCCAGGCCCAGGCCGAGAGCGACCGTGTCGGCGCGATTGATCTCGATGGGCCGGTCGACGTGGTAGACACCGGGCGTGAAGAGCAGATGCAGGCCCTGCCGGACGGCCGCGTTGATGGTCTCGGCGCTCGCGTTTGGCTTCACGACGTAGAACCGGTCCAGCGGTATCGACTCGCCCTGCGGTGCGCCGTGGCCCCATGAAGTGCCGCGTGCACCGGTGCGCTTGGCGGGGACGAACACCTTGTACGCGTCACCGTCGAGGTAGAGGAACGGCTTCTCGCGCGAGACGGGCGTCGTGTCGAGCGTGGTGTACGGAGGCTCCGGGAAACTCTGCGCGGGCGCGCCTTCGACGCCGGAGAACGTCATGTTCCAGACGCCGTTGCTCCAGCCGCCGACCGAACTGTCCCGGGTGTACCACTGCTGCTGCGAGTACGGCGCGACCTGGCCGTCGATCCTGCTGTCGGCGATGTACCCGCCGCTCGCCCAGCCGTATCCGTCGGGTGCGAGGTTCAGCCCGCCCCTGACGTGCATCCGGCGGAACGGTGCGGCCTGGGCGACGGCCCAGCGGTCGGTGCCGTTCACCGGGGCGAGGGCCAGGTTCTCCGCCGACCGCCAGAAGTTCTGGGTCGCGTTCCCGTTGAACCAGCCGGCGTCGACCGTCACATCGCCGTTGAACGTGGTGTCGTCCGGGTTCAGCCCCAGCCCGGCGATCGAGGTGTAGAAGCCGATCTGCGCATTGATGTTGTTGTACGTGCCCGGCTTGAAGAACAACGCGTAGCGGCCGTCGCCGAACTGCGCCGACTCCTGCTTCCTGAAGACTTCGTCGATCTTGCCCTGGATGTCGGGGGTGGAGGGGTCGAAGACCATGACGGCGGGGCCCAGATCGCCACCGCCGACGATCTCCCGCGTGTCCTGGCCGTAGGCGGCCGGGGCGGTGGGGAGGGCGATGAGCAGCGCGGCGGCGACGGCGGCGAATCCGAGGACGCGGGTCCGGCGGCGTGGAGGTGCTGTGGGGGGAGCATGCATGAGAACACTTCTCCTGAGTCGTGGTTCCGAGTGCACGACGAACCGTGAGGAGAGCGCTCTGAGAGCGCTCTCCCGGCGGGCTTCGATGGTTCCGCCGCCGCGCGGCGAACGTCAAGAGGTGTGCGCCGGTCGTCGCCGCCGGATCGGTCTGGGCGCAACAAATGGCCGTAGGAGAAGGGCAATTGACCCGTTCTGGGGTCTGTTCACCGGGGTCGTGGATTCAGGAATTTGATGCGTCGGTGCGGTCGGTGCGGTCCGTGCGGAGCACACCGACCGTGAGGTCAGTCCGTCAGCGTCTCGCTGAAGCGGGACGGGCCGGCCGGGGCGCCGATCGTGGCCGCGCCGAACGAGACGGAACCCTTGGCGATGATGCCGGTGGCGTCCGTACGGAAGATCCACAGGGCGCCCCTGCTGCTGTTCTCCGCCGGGTCGCCGACCACCATCTCCGTGCGGCCCTTGCCGTCGTAGTCGCCCAGCGCGAGGGCCTCGCCGAACTGGTCGCCCGCCTCGGCGACACCCGGAACCCCGGCCGTGTACTGGCCGAACTCCTTGGAGCCCGCACCGCTCACACCCTTCGGGCCGCCCTTGAACACCAGGACCCGGCCGGCTTCGGCGATGCCGTTGATCCGCTCGCCCGGCAGGCCGGTGGCGATGTCGGGGTAGCCGTCGCCGTCCGTGTCGCCCAGCGCCAGGCTGTAACCCATCCGGTCGTGGAACTCGGTCGTGCCCGAGACGCCTTCGGTGTCCTGGTCGATCCAGACGGGCTTGCGGGTGGCGCTCTGCCCCTTCGGGCCGCCGTACGAGACGAAGAGCGAGCCGCCCTTCCTCATGGGGGGCTCCGCCTGCGCCCAATCGTTGTCGCGCCCGATGACGATGTCCCCGTGGCCGTCCTTGTCCAGGTCGGCGATGCCCACGGAGGTGCCCCCGACACCGGCGCCGGCCGCGTCCTTGATCTCGACCGGGGCGGCGAAACCGGTGCGGCTGCTCTTCAGCAGGTACGTGTGCTGCTGCCACGGGTCCTCCGGGCCGAAGCCGAGGATCACCAGATCGCCCACGCCGTCGCCGGTCACGTCACCCACGGCGATCTCCGAGGTGTCGAGCACGGCGGTGCCGTCGACCGAGAACGAACTGGCCCTGCTCCACTTGCCGGTGCGGCTGATCGGGCCGTGCAGGACGTGGCCGCCGCGCCGTACGTCGCCCACCGCGATGTCGGCGACGTCGTCACCGTCCACGTCGCCCACGTCCAGGTCGCCGGTGCCGTCGATCTGGTCGCCGGGGACGGGCTTCAGGAGCGTGGCGTTCTTCGAAAGGCCGGACGCGCCGCCCCAGTTGACGGCCACCACGGTGCCCTTGTCGCCGTCGGTCCGGTACGCCCAGAGGCGGCTGACGAGATCCGCGTAACCGTCGTGGTCCAGGTCGGCGCTGCGCAGGTTCGTGCCGTAGCGGGCGTCCTCCGGGTTGTTGATGTCCGGGCGGTTCGGCCAGGTCAGCACCTGCTTGTGGGCGGAGGACAGGCCTTCGGGGCCGCCGAAGAGGACGCTCACGGCGCCCGCGCCGGCCTCCGGGTCGCCGAGAACGGCCATGGGGGCGCCCACGGCGACGTCCGGGTAGCCGTCGCCGTTGAAGTCGTCGTGCAGCCGCTTGCTGCTCGGCGCCTTCGCGGCGGCGGACGAGCGCACGGTGGGGGCGGAGGACTTCGTGGCGGCGTGGCCGGCAGGTGCAGCGACGGCTCCGGCGACCAGGGCGATGCCGGTCGCGATGGCCAGGCGGCGGCGGTGGGAAAGTGCAGGCACGTCGGTCAACTCCGGTGCTCGGGAGGTCGGTCGGGGCAGTACGGAATCGGGTTCCGTACTGCCCCGTACGACCTCGCGGCCCGGTGGATGGTTGTGCCGCACCGACGGCGACTGCCGGTGGTCAGCCCTTCTTGAAGGTGTCGAGGTGGGCGAAGACCACCACGTTGTCCTCGTAGTCCTTGGAGGTCTTGTTGTACGCGCCTCCGCAGGTGATCAGGCGCAACTCGGCGGAGTTGGTGTCGGCGTAGACCCGGTCGTCCGGGAACTTCGCCTTGCTGAACTGCTCGACGGAGTCGACCTTGAAGGTGGCGACCGAGCCGTCGGCGCGGGTGATGTCGACCTGGGAGCCGGGGCCGAGGAACCGGAGCTGGAGGAACACGGCCGGACCGGTCATCGTGTCGACATGACCCGCCACGATCGCGGCACCGCGCTCGCCGGGGGTGGCGCCGTCCTTGAACCAGCCGACCAGGTTCCTGTCGTTGGGGGGCGGCGCGTCCAGCTGACCGGTGGCGCCGATGGACAGATCGGTGAACGGAGCGTCGACGCCGATGGCCGGGATCCGCAGCCGCTTCGGGACGGAACGCGACATCGCCGGGCCGACGGTGGCCCTCGACGAGGTGACGGGGGCGGGCGCGGCGTGGGAGCCGAGGACCTCGGGGGCGGCGGACGAGACGGCTGCGGGCAGGGCCGGCGGCTTGTCGTCGACCGAGGTGCCGAAGGAGTTGTAGATGAGGACCATGCCGAGCCCGGCTGACACGGCGGGCCACATCAGGGCGCGGCCCAGTGTGGTTCGGGGGGCAGTCCGGGTGGGGGTGGAGCCGGTCGACTGCGGGGCGGCCATGGGAACGTGCCTTTCGGTTGTGCGGTGTCGAGGGGGAGGGGTTCGGTCCTGGGGTGGGTCCTGGGATCGGGCCGGGGCTTATCCGGGGCTTATCAAGGGGGAAACGCGGCCGCCGCGACCGCCGCCCCGAGGGGCAGCGGCCGCGACAGCGAAACGACCGGCTGGGTCCGGCCCGGTCAGACCATTGCGCCACCCGTCGACTGGCGGCGGCGCAGCTTGTACGCACCGACACCGACACCGCCGAGCAGCAGCGCCGAGCCGGCGGCCAGACCGCCACCGGTCACCGCCATGCCGCCACCACCGGCGTGCACACCACCACGGGGCCTGTCGCCGCCACGGCCACCTTCGTCGCCGCCACGGCCACCTTCGTCGCCGCCACGGCCACCTTCGTCGCCGCCGCGGCCACCTTCGTCGCCGCCGCGGCCACCTTCGTCGCCGCCGCGACCGCCCTCGTCGCCGCCACGGCCACCCTCGTCGTCGCTGGTGATCACGGATGCCATGAAGCCGCCGCCGGCGTGGACGCCGCCGTTGGGACGGCCGCGGTCGCCACGGCCGCCTTCGTCGCCGCCGCGTCCACCGCGGTCGCCACGGCCACCTTCGTCTCCGCCACGGCCGCCCTCGTCGCCACCGCGACCACCTTCGTCTCCGCCACGGCCGCCCTCGTCGCCACCGCGACCACCCTCGTCCCCGCCACGACCACCCTCGTCGCCGCCACGGTCCCCGCCACGGCCACCCTCGTCGTCGCTGGCGATGACGCGAGCCATGAAGCCGCCGCCGGTGTGGACGCCGCCACGCGGACGGTCGCCGCCGCGGCCACCTTCGTCTCCGCCGCGGCCACCTTCGTCTCCGCCACGGCCGCCTTCGTCGCCGCCGCGTCCACCGCGGTCGCCGCCACGGCCACCCTCGTCGTCGCCGGCGATGACGAGGGCCATGAAGCCGCCGCCGGTGTGGACGCCGCCACGCGGGCGGTCGCCGCAGTCGCCGCCGCGGTCGTCACCGCAGTCGCCGCCACGGTCTCCACCGCGGTCGCCGCCACGGCCACCTTCGTCGCCGCCGCGGTCGCCGCCACGGCCACCTTCGTCGCCGCCGCGGTCTCCACCGCGGCCGCCCTCGTCGCCGCCACGGTCTCCGCCGCGGTCGGACCTTCCGTGGTCGTCGCCGTGCGAGGACGAGTAACCGTTGTCGTGGCCCGAGTCGCCCGACGTGACCATGGCGTAGGCGGACGGGCCGGTGATGGCAAGGACCGCTGTGACAGCGGCCGAAGCGAACAGTGTGCGGGCAGAGCGCATCTGAACACATTCCTTCCGCCGCAACTGCGAAGAGTGACCGGCTGTCGACTCAATGTAGCGCAGTGGCGACGTGATCCACCGTCAGCCGGAATGCGAATCCGCGCCATCGGGAAATGCAGCATTGGAGCTATACCGTGGGCTTTTCGGGTGGAGTGGGGCCGATAATCACCCGTTGGACTGCACGCGGCGGCGTGTGAGGTTTGGGCGGCGGGGTCTCACCTGTTTGCTGGCCCTTTCCGTGCGGTGACACGCTCGTCGCCCACCTCGTGACGGCCCTTCATTTCCCATGAACGGCCTTGACGGAAAGGCGAGTTGGTGTGAACCGTGCGATGTGCCGGTCGGGCCGGGCGAGCTCCGCGGCCTGCCGGTTGCTCCGTGCGGGGCCTCGGATCCGTGTCGGCGGCGTACGTGATCCGGTGACGCGTCGCCGCTGACCTGCTTGCTTTCCAGCGCTGAGGTGTGTGCGGACGGCGGCCGGTAAATCGGTTGTCGGGGGGCGGGCCCTCTGCTGTACTCGCCGCAGAAGTCGACCGACGAAGGAGCGGGTCATGCGAGGAACTCTCATGTTCATTCAGGCGGGAATTGTCACCGATCTTGAAGACATGGAGTTTCGTGCACACGCTGAACCTGGGAATTCTGGCGCATGTCGACGCCGGTAAGACGAGCCTGACCGAGCGGCTGCTCCACACTGCCGGTGTCATCGACGAGATCGGCAGCGTCGACGACGGCAGCACCCAGACCGATTCCCTGGCACTCGAACGGCAACGCGGCATCACGATCAAGTCCGCCGTCGTCTCGTTCGCCATCGACGACATCACCGTCAATCTGATCGACACCCCCGGTCACCCGGATTTCATCGCCGAGGTGGAACGGGTACTGAATGTGCTCGACGGTGCCGTGCTGGTCATTTCCGCGGTGGAGGGCGTACAGGCGCAGACCCGCGTGCTGATGCGGACGCTGCGACGCCTGCGCATCCCGACGCTCGTCTTCGTGAACAAGGTCGACCGCGGCGGCGCGCGCGACGAGGCCGTTCTGCGGAGCATCGCCGAGAAGCTGACCCCGGCCGTGGTCGCCATGGGCTCGGTCGACCGGCCGGGCGGCCGGGATGCCCGCTGCACGCCGTACACCGGCGCCGACCCCGGCTTCACGGACCGGCTGACCGAGCTGCTCGCCGACCACGACGACGCGCTGCTGGACGCGTACGTCGAGAACGCCGCGGCCCTTCCGTACAGCAGACTGCGCGAGGAGCTGGCGGCGCAGACCGGACGGGCGCTGGTGCATCCGGTGTACTTCGGCTCGGCGATCACCGGCGCGGGGGTGGATGCCCTGATCAGCGGGGTCAGGGAGCTGCTGCCCGCGAGCGGGGGCGATCCCGGCGGGCCGGTCTCGGGCACGGTGTTCAAGGTGGAACGCGGACCGGGCGGCGAGAAGACGGCGTACGTCCGGATGTTCTCGGGCACGGTACGGATCCGCGACCGGCTGCCGTTCGGCCGGGGCGACGGGCGCGCCGAGGGCAAGGTGACCGGGATCAGCGTCTTCGACCGGGGCTCGGCCGTGCGTGAGGCGGCGGTCGGCGCGGGCCGGATCGCGAAGCTCCGGGGGCTCGACGGCATCCGGGTCGGCGATCCGGTCGGCGTGCCGGACACAGCCGCACCGGGCCACTGGTTCGCTCCGCCGACGCTGGAGTCGGTCGTGGTTCCCCGCCCTCCGGCGAGCCGGGGCGAGCTGCACTTCGCGCTCGCGCAGCTCGCCGAACAGGACCCATTGATCAACCTGCGTCAGGACGACGTCCGAAAGGAGGTGTCCGTCTCGCTCTACGGCGAAGTGCAGAAGGAAGTCATCCAGGCGACGCTGGCCGACGAATTCGGAATCGGTGTCACCTTCCGCGAGACCACGACCATTTGCCTGGAACGGCCGAACGGCAGTGGTGCGGCGCACGAGATCATCGGCCAGGACGACAATCCCTTTCTGGCGACCACCGGCCTTCGGGTCGACCCCGCCCCGGTCGGCAGCGGTATCACCTACCGGCTGGAGGTGGAGCTCGGATCGATGCCTTTCTCCCTGATGAGGGCAGTGGAGGAGACCGTGACGGAGACCCTGCGGCAGGGACTGCACGGCTGGCAGGTCACCGACTGCGTCGTCACCATGACGCATTCCGGCTACTGGCCCCGCCAGAGCCATTCCCACGGCGTTTTCGACAAGAGCATGTCGAGCACCGCGGGGGACTTCCGCAATCTGACCCCGCTGGTCCTGATGGGCGCGCTGAAGCAGGCCGGGACCACGGTCCACGAGCCGATCCACCGATTCCGCCTGGAACTCCCCGCGGACCTGCTCGGCCCGGTCCTGCCCGTACTCGCACAGTCGCGGGCCGTGCCGGGGACGCCGGCCGTGCACGGTTCCGTGTGTGTGCTGGAGGGCGAGATCCCGGCGGCCCGCGTCCACGAGCTCCAGCAGCAGCTTCCGGCCCTGACACGCGGCGAGGGGGTCCTGGAGTCCGGCTTCGACTGCTACCGGGCCATCGTCGGTACGCCCCCGGACCGGCCGCGCACGGACCGCGACCCGCTCAACCGCAAGGAGTACCTGCTGCGCACGGTGCGCAGGGTCGCCGCGGGCGGGGATGCGCGGTGACCCCGGGACAGCCCTCAGTTCAGCAACGACCGCGCCGCCCGCGCCCGTCGCCGGATCGCCTCCGCCGCCGCGGGCTCGACCCCGTCGACCACGTCCGCGTACTCCTCCATCTCCGCCGCCCCGCGCAGGAACTGCCCGCTCTGGACGAGCAGCTGCGCGCGCTCGTAACGCAGCCTGGCCGGATGCGAGGGGAGCAGCAGCGACAGGTCCACCGCCCACAGCGCCACATCCGTGTGCTCCGGACGGGCCGCCGCCCACGCCCTGATGTTGTTCAGGATCCGCAGCACGATCTCCAGCGGCCGCGCGGGCACCAGCATCGACTCCTCCAGCGGCTCCCCGGTGGTCCCCGCCACCAGCAGCTCCGCGTCCTGCCCGGTCATCGGCCGGCCGCCGTCGAACGGGTCGGCCAGCACCCGCTCGGCCGGATCGCCGAAGCCGACGACGAAATGACCGGGCAGCGCCACCCCGTACACCGGGGCGCCCGCCCGCCGCGCGACCTCGATCCACACCACGGACAGCAGGATCGGCAGCCCGCGGCGCCTGCGCAGCACCTCGTGCAGCAGCGACGACTCCAGCCGCTGGTAGTCCGCCGACGAGCCCGCGAAGCCGTACCGCTCGCCGAGCAGTTCGGCCAGTGCCGAGGCCCAGGCCCGGCCGCCCCGCACGCCGTACGGAAGCCGGCCCGCCAACTCGTCCAGTTCGATCTGCGCCGCGTCGATCCCCGTCACGTCCAGCGCGGGATCGGCCACCGCGCCCAGCAGCAGGCAGAGCAGCGCGAGGTCCGGCCGTTCGGCGCGCGCCTCCTCGGCGAACTGCCGACGCAGCTCGTCCCGGTCCGGGTGCTCCGGCCGTCCAGCGGGTTCAGGATTCATCGGGCCGGTCCCTGTCCGTCACGCCGACCGGAAGTGGTGGTACAGGTGGTGGACCGCGAACCCCATGCCCTCGTACAGCGCCCGCGCCCCCTCGTTGTCCGACTCCACCTGGAGCCACGCCGCCGACGCGCCCTCCTCCAGGGCCTTGCGGGCGAGCGCGGTCATCACGGCGGTGGCGAGCCCCCGGCGCCGGTACGCCGGATCGACCTCGACGGCCATGAAGCCGGCCCAGCGCCCGTCCACCACGCACCGCCCGATCGCGGCGGGCGCGGCGTCCTCGCGGTCACCGGGCACGGAGGCGAACCACACCGAGGGCCCGCCGCGCAGCACCGCCAGGACGTGCGGGCCCGGGGTGTCGAAGCGCTGGTAGCGGGAGAGCCACGTCTCGTCGAGGTCCCGGCTCAGCCGTACCCGGGTCACATCCGCGTCCAGATCACCGATCGGGGCGAGCCCGCCGGTGCGCACCTCCGCAGTCACCTCGCGGCGCCATCCGCGCTCCGTCAGCTCCGCGCAGAGCAGCTCCTGGGTGCCCTCGGCGCCGGTCGCGGTCTGGATGTACGCGGGCAGGTCCCGTTCCCCGTACCACTGCCGGACGCGCCCGAGCGCCTCGTCGAGCGGGACGCCCGGATCGCCGAGCGGCAGCACGGAGTTGGCGCGCCGGGTGAACCCCCGCGCGGCGCGCAGCCGCCAGTCGCCCAGCGGCTCGCTCTCCACCGGCTGCCAGGCGCGGGCGCAGACGGGCGCGAGCTCTTCGAAGGAGGCCGCCGGACCACGCCGACGGGCCGGAGCGGCAGGCACCACCTTGCCCGCCACCAGTGCGGATTCCGCGATACGGACGGATTCACCGCTCTTCGGTGTGATCGAGAGCACACCGTCGTCCCATGATGTGAGAACTCCTACCGTGTCGGCGAACTTCGCTCCGTGTGCGCCGGTCTCGCACACACGCCGGACTGATACCCGTTTGCCCACGTCAGCCGGTGTGATTCGGACCGTGAGCTGTCCGCCGATGGTGAATTCCACAGCTCTGTATGCCCCTCCTGTTCGGTTCGTGCCCCGGAACGGAGATACTAGGGGCGGGCATCGACGACGCCGCGCTCCCGCGCGAGAGCCAACGCCCTACCGAGGAGGAACGACAGCGTGACCTACGTCATCGCGCAGCCTTGTGTCGACGTAAAGGACAAGGCCTGCATCGAAGAGTGCCCCGTCGACTGCATCTACGAGGGCCAGCGGTCCTTGTACATCCACCCGGACGAATGCGTCGACTGCGGAGCCTGTGAGCCGGTGTGCCCGGTCGAGGCCATCTTCTACGAGGACGACACCCCGGAGGAGTGGAAGGACTACTACAAGGCGAACGTCGAGTTCTTCGACGACCTCGGGTCGCCCGGCGGTGCCTCCAAGCTGGGCCTGATCGAGCGCGACCACGCGTTCATCGCCGCGCTGCCGCCGCAGAACCAGTAGTCAGCGGCCGGCATGTGCGCCGCCCCGGTCCCGTACGGCTCGTCACCGTGCGGGACCGAGGCGTTTCCACGCCCGGGTGACGAGCGGCCCGAGTGTCCCTCGTGACTCTGGGTGTCGCTCGTGAACCCGCACGTCCCTCGTGACCCCCGTACGAGAAAGCAGAGATCCGTGTCCGCAGTCTCCTCCCGCCTCCCGGTCTTCCCCTGGGACAAGCTCGCGCCCTACAAGTCGACGGCCGAGGCCCACTCCGACGGCATCGTGGACCTGTCGGTCGGCACGCCCGTCGACCCGGTGCCCGAGCTGATCCAGCGGGCGCTCGTCGACGCGGCGGACAGCCCCGGCTATCCGACGGTGTGGGGGACCGCCGAGCTGCGTGACGCGATCACCGGGTGGGTGGAGCGGCGGCTCGGCGCGGTCGGGGTGACGGACCGGAACGTCCTGCCGGTCGTCGGTTCCAAGGAACTGGTGGCCTGGCTGCCGACCCAGCTCGGTCTCGGCGCGGGTGACAAGGTGGCGTACCCGCGCCTGGCCTACCCGACCTACGAGGTGGGCGCCCGGCTCTGCGGCGCCGAGCCCGTCGTCTACGACGACCCGACCGAGCTCGACCCGGCCGGCCTCAAGCTGCTCTGGCTCAACTCGCCGTCGAACCCGACCGGCCGCGTCCTGTCCAAGGACGAGCTGATCCGGATCGTCGCCTGGGCCCGCGAGCACGACGTGCTGGTCTTCAGCGACGAGTGCTACCTGGAGCTGGGCTGGGAGGCCGAACCGGTCTCCGTGCTGCACCCGGACGTCTGCGGCGGTACGTACGAGGGCGTCGTCGCCGTCCACTCGCTCTCCAAGCGCTCCAACCTGGCCGGATACCGCGCGGCCTTCATCGCGGGCGACGCGGCCGTGCTGAGCGAGCTGCTGCTGATCCGCAAGCACGGCGGCATGATGACGCCGGCCCCGGTCCAGGCGGCGGCGGTCGCGGCGCTCGGCGACGACGAGCACGTCGCGGAGCAGCGGACCCGGTACGCGGCGCGGCGCGCGGCCCTGCGCACCGCGCTGGAGGCGCACGGCTTCCGGATCGAGCACAGCGAGGCGAGCCTCTACCTGTGGGCGACCCGCGACGAACCGTGCTGGCAGACCGTGGCGTACCTGGCGGAGCTCGGCATTCTGGTGGCGCCGGGCGACTTCTACGGACCGGCCGGCGACCGCTTCGTACGGGTGGCGTTCACGGCGACGGACGAGCGGGTGGCGGCAGCGGTCAAGCGGCTGGCCTGAGCTTGTGAACAGCGGTACACGCGCGGGGCCCCGGGAGTGCGCACTCCCGGGGCCCCGCGCGTGTGTGTGGCGCTGCTGCCGGCCGGTGGCCGGGACGGGTCAGCCGAGCGGCAGACCCTGGGTGGGCAGGCCGCCCCCGGTCGCGGCACCGGCGGCGTTGCCGAGGACCTCGCCCGCGCTGCCGGCGGCGCCGCCCGCGGCCTTCTGCACGGCGGGGGTGGCCTCGGCACCGGCCTTGCCGACGGTCTTGTTGGCGGCCGGGAGGGTCGTTCCGACGATCTTGCCGCCGGTGTCGCCCGCCACCTTGGTGCCCTGCTGGGACGCGCTGTCGACCGTCTTGCCGAGACCGGCGCCGTCGGCGGTGGTCAGACCGCCGAGCTCCGGGGTCTGCGGCAGCTCCGCGGCACCCGCGGCTCCGGCCGCGCCGACCACGGGGGCCGCGCCCGCGGCGATCAGCAGCGCGGCACGGGCGATCCGGCGGGTCAGGGGGAGGGACATGATGCTCCTTCGACGGAATGAGGAATAGGTCTGTCCGTTGATCGGACGCAATGACAACCGTCGAAAGGGCGGGGAAGGTTGCGGTGAGCTTGGGTAAAGAGTCGGTAATGCGTCAGATCATCTGCAGTGGAGGAACCCGGGCAAACACTGCATTCCCGGGTTCGTCGATGAGCCGTCGCTTCCCTTTGCCCGCAAGGGGATTGAGGTGCCGGAAAGCGGCGGCGGGAGGGGTTGTGCGAGGGGGCGCTCAAAACCGGCCGGATGGCACTTCCGGGTGAACGCGTGAACTAGAGCGCGAGCTTGATCCGGACGTCGGTGGTGCCCGAATCCTTACGTTCCGTCCGCCAGCCCGACCCGGCCTCCCACACCCGGCCCGCGTACGAGACCTCGGCCAGGCGGAGCGCCTCGGACTGTGCGACCGCCCAGTGCGCGAGCTCCCAGCCGCGCCGGGCCGCGCCGTCGTCCCCGGACGCCCGGGTCGCGGGCACCGGCACCGAGACCGTGCTCGTCGCCGCCGCACCGGCCGCGGCCCCGCCGTCCTGCGCCGCCGCCGTCGTCACCGCGGGCAGCACGTCCTTGCCGAAGGCCCGCACCAGCGCCGTCCGTACCTTCGCCGAGTCGGCGCTCGCGGCCGTCGCCCGCGGCGGCGCGCAGTTCAGCGAGGCGGGCGTGCGACCGGTCAGCGCCGCCGCCAGCAGGGCCGCGTCCGGCTCGTGCTTTGCGTACGCCTGCGGGAAACCGCTGCGCTGGACCCGCTGCGCGGCGACCGTCAGCGGCAGCCGCGAGTAGCCGGGGACCTCGGCCAGATGCCGGTAGAACTCCCCGGCGGAGTAGACCGGGTCCAGGATCTGCTTCTCGGTGCCCCAGCCCTGCGAGGGGCGCTGCTGGAACAGCCCCAGCGAATCCCGGTCCCCGTACTCGATGTTGCGCAGCCCGGACTCCTGGAGCGCGGTCGCCAGCGCGATCGTCACGGCACGCTCCGGCATCCCGCGCGAGGTGCCGACCGCGGAGATCGTCGCGGCGTTGACGGCCTGTTCCGGGCTCATCCGGTACGTACGGCCCTCGCCGCCCGAACCGTCGGCCGACTCGACGACGCACCCTTCGACGACCTTGCTGCCGGTTATGTACTGAACGGTCAGATAGCCGCCGAGTGCGGCGAGCACGACAAGGCCGGCAGCGATACGCAGGATGCGGCTGCGGCCGGTGTGTCGGCGGGCGGGGGAGACGGTCCGGGGCACGGGCCCACCGTACTGGAGTGCCGGACCGGGGCCGAGGGCCCCAGGGCCCCTCTGCCGGATCATGCCGGGCCCGTGAACCCGGCATCCCTCCCCGATCCGGCCCGATCCGGACGGGCGGCGCCGGTCCCTTAGGGTCGGTCCCATGCCCGAAACCACACTTGACCTCACCCTGGACGGCCCGGCGCTCACCGCCCGGCTCGTCGACTTCCCCTCGGTCAGCGGTCAGGAGAAGGACCTCGCGGACGCGATCGAGTCGGCCCTGCGCACCCTCCCGCACCTGACCGTCGACCGGTACGGCAACAACGTCGTGGCCAGGACGAACCTCGGCCGGGCCGAGCGGGTGGTGCTCGCCGGGCACATCGACACCGTGCCGATCGCCGACAACGTGCCGTCCCGGCTCGACGAGGACGGGGTGCTGTGGGGCTGCGGCAGCTCCGACATGAAGTCGGGCGTCGCGGTCCAGCTGAGGATCGCCGCGACCGTGCCCGAGCCCAACCGCGACCTGACCTTCGTCTTCTACGACAACGAAGAGGTCGCCGCGCACCTCAACGGGCTCGGCCACATCGCCGACGCCCACCCCGACTGGCTGACGGGCGACTTCGCGGTCCTGCTGGAGGGCTCCGACGCCGAGGTCGAGGGCGGCTGCCAGGGCACCCTGCGGGTCTTCCTCCGCACCGAGGGGGAGCGGGCCCATTCCGCGCGCGGCTGGATGGGGTCCAACGCCATCCACGCCGCCGCCCCGATCCTGGCCCGCCTCGCCGCGTACGAACCGCGCCGCCCGGTCATCGACGGCCTCGAATACCACGAGGGCCTGAACGCCGTACGGATCGAGGGGGGCGTCGCCAACAACGTCATCCCGGACGCCTGCACCGTCGTGGTCAATTTCCGGTACGCACCCGACCGGACCGCCGAGGAGGCGCTGGCCCACGTCCACGAGGTCTTCGCGGACTGCGGCGTGGCCGAATTCGTCGTCGACGACCACTCGGGCGCGGCCATGCCCGGCCTCTCCCACCCGGCGGCCAAGGCGTTCATGGCGGCGGTGGGCGGCACCGCCCGGCCCAAGTTCGGCTGGACGGACGTCTCCCGCTTCGGCTCCCTCGGCGTCCCCGCGGTGAACTACGGACCGGGCGACCCGCTGTTCGCCCACAAGCGCGACGAGCACGTGGTGGTCGATCGGATCACCCTCTGCGAGGAGCGGCTCCGCTCCTGGCTCATCGCCTGACCCACGGCATTCCCCTGTCCGTAACCTCCATGGATCTACCCTGACCTGACACGGATGACCGTTGATCCTCCGGGATCTTCCGGTCGTCGATCGTCGTCGGAGGGAGCAGGTCATGGGCAACCCCGAGGGAGCGCAGGTCCCGGAGGAGCAGCGGCTCGGACCGGTACTGCGCCGCAGGGAACAGGTGCAGCCCGGCACCACCGATCAGCGGTTGCTGGACACCGAGGGCGACTCCGAGTGGGTGCACACCGACCCCTGGCGGGTGATGCGCATCCAGTCGGAGTTCGTCGAGGGATTCGGCGCGCTGGCCGAGCTGCCGAGCGCGATCAGCGTCTTCGGTTCGGCCCGCACCCCGGCCGGCGGACCCGACTACGAGGCGGGCGTACAAATCGGCAAGGCCCTGGTCGAGGCCGGCTTCGCGGTGATCACCGGAGGCGGGCCCGGGGCGATGGAGGCGGCGAACAAGGGGGCACGGGAGGCGAAGGGCGTCTCGGTCGGTCTCGGCATCGAGCTGCCCTTCGAGTCCGGCCTCAACCCGCACGTCGACATCGGCGTCAACTTCCGCTACTTCTTCGTCCGCAAGACGATGTTCGTGAAGTACGCGCAGGGCTTCGTCGTGCTGCCCGGCGGTCTCGGCACCCTGGACGAGCTCTTCGAGGCGCTCACCCTCGTCCAGACGGGCAAGGTCACCCGCTTCCCGATCGTGCTGTTCGGCACCGAGTACTGGAGCGGTCTCGTGGACTGGCTGCGGGACACGGTGGTGGCGCAGGGCAAGGCGTCCGAGCACGACCTGCTGCTGTTCCACGTCACGGACGACGTGGGCGAGGCGGTCGACCTCGTGACGAAGGAGGTCGGCCGGTAGCGCCCGTCCGGGGAGCGGGGCCCGCCCCGGGGCCCCGTCCCCGCCCCGGTCACGCCAGTCCGCGCCGCGCCACGGCCGGATCCCGGTGCCCCGCGATGGACGCCACCATGTCCAGCACCTGCCGGGTCTCCGCCACCTCGTGCACCCGGTACACCTGCGCCCCGAGCCACGCCGACACGGCCGTGGTCGCCAGCGTCCCGATCACCCGCTCCTTCACCGGACGGTCGAGCGTCTCGCCGACGAAGTCCTTGTTGGACAGCGAGACGAGCACCGGCCAGCCGGTCTCCGACATCTCGCCGAGCCGGCGCGTCGCCTCCAGGGAGTGCCGGGTGTTCTTCCCGAAGTCATGACCAGGATCGATCATGATCCCGTCGGCCCGCACCCCGAGCGCGACCGCGCGCTCGGCGAGCCCCACCGTCACCCGCAGGATGTCCGCCATCACGTCGTCGTACGCGATCCGGTGCGGCCGGGTGCGCGGCTCGGCGCCGCCCGCGTGCGTGCACACCAGACCGGCGCCGTACCGCGCGGCGACCTCCGCGAGCTTCGGGTCGACGCCGCCCCACGCGTCGTTCAGCACATCCGCGCCGGCCTCGCAGACCGCCTCGCCGACATCGTGGCGCCAGGTGTCGACGCTGATCACCACGTCCGGGTGGCGGCGGCGCACCTCCGCGACGAACCCGACCGTGCGGCGCGCCTCCTCCGCGGCGGTCACCTCCTCGCCGGGACCCGCCTTCACACCCCCGATGTCGACGATCGCCGCACCGTCCGCGATGGCCTGCTCGACCCGGGCGAGCGCGGGTTCGTCCCGGAAGGTCGCACCCTGGTCGTAGAAGGAGTCCGGGGTACGGTTCACGATCGCCATGATCACCGGCTCGTGCGCACCGAATTCGCGCCGCCCCAGCCTGAGCGCACCGCTTCGCATCCCGCGTTTCTCCTCTGGTAGATCGCCCGTGAGTCGCCTGCGACCCCAGGGTCCGTCCGGCGGATCATGGCTGGGGTCGCGCCTGATCCGCCGGACAGACCCTAGTAGTGCTTGGTCATGTGCGGTCCGTGATGGCGTGTCTTCTTGATCGGTCGTTTCGTTGACCGTGTGTGCTGAGTGAGGAGTTGGCTGCGGT
>NZ_JBHWIY010000032.1:0-45182 GCF_042731715.1 Streptomyces sp. NPDC059832
GCGCTCCCCGATCGCTTACGAAAACACCTTCCGCCCAACAACAACTACCCTGACCCGAGCCGCATAGACGTGTTCAAGATCCGGGGTCAAGGCCCCTGCGGGACACCAGCGCACATCTGTACATGGACTACTGACCTGGGAGGGGCGATGACCGACAATTCCCACAGTGCATCGGCCCGCTGCGTTGCCGCAGTCCAGGAGGAGGGGCAGTGATCGAAGACTTCTTCGCACGAGTGGAGGGCCGGTGGCCGGCGGGCCGGGCCGAGGCCACCCCGGCCACCGACGACCGGGACGTCGCCGTGCTCTGGTACGACGCCCTGCGCGAGCAGGGCATCGAGGGGATCGTCTGCAAACGCGGCAGTGTCGGCTACCCGTCAGGTCAGCGACGGCGGTTGAAGGTTCGGCACGCGGACACGGTCGACGCCCTGGTGCTGGGCTTTACCGGCCCCCGGCTCAGACCGCACCATCTGGTCCTTGCGGTGGGGGACGAGGGCGGGCCGGCCAGGATGTCCGCGCGCCTGGAGCCCGTCCTTGCGACTCGTGTCAGTGAGGCATTGAGCGGCACGGTCGTGGTGGGGGAGAGGACGGCAGGGGGCGAGCCGTACACGCGGGTGGAGACGGATCTGGTCGTGGAGGTGCTGGCCGGGTCTGGCCGGCACGGCACCCTCACCGCGATCCGGATATGGTGAGGGTGCCGTGCCCGCTGGTCAAGCGGCGACCGGGCAGGGCACACGGTGACGTTCAGTGGATGCCGGCTGTGGTTTCTTCGGCATCGACGAGAAGACCGCCATCCGCTACGCGAACTCCGCCCGGCAGCTGCTGGACCTGGTCCCGAGGACAACGGGCGCGAAGTGCTGTGGCACGTCCGCGTGAGCGTTCTCTACGGTGAAGCCATGCCCACCGAACCAGCCCCGGGTCAACCCGTACGCGCGCACCTCACCACTCCCGACGGGCGGCGCCTCTCGTACCTCGACTTCGGGCCGGCAGAGGGAAGGCCCTTGCTCGGGTTGCACGGACACCTTGGCGAAGGAGCTGACTTCGCGGACCTCGCCCGCGACCTGAGCCCCGACGGGTGGCGGGTGGTCGCACTGGACCAGCGAGGGCACGGGGACTCCGACCGGGCGAAGCAGTACGACCGGAACGGATACCTCGACGATCTGAGCCTCCTGCTCACACACCTGGGCCTTGATCATCAGCCCCTGCCCGTCCTGGGGCACTCCCTCGGTGCCATCAACGCCTACTACCTGGCCGCGGCCCGACCTGACGCGGTAAGCGCCCTGATCAACATTGACGGGCCTGCGCACCTGCCACTTGTGAACCCCGCCCCGCTGTCCGTACTGCTCGGCCTTCCGTACTCCGCCCCCACACGCGAGGAACTCCTAGCCGCCTGCGGCTCCCTGACACCCTTGCTGGAAAACGGACTCCGACCGCACCACGACGGGTGGCGGCTCGGCTCTCACCCCACGGACATGATCGACTCCGACACCCACGTACTTGGCAACCACTGGCACCAATGGCTGGGCTCCCACTGCCCCGCGCTGCTCCTGCACGGCACGGCCAGCACCGTGCTGCCCACCGCGCAGGCCCGCGAGATGGCATCCCGACGCCCCGGCACCGCCCTGGTTGAACTGAACGCCGACCACTGGCCTCATCTACGGAGACCGAAGGAGTCGGCGGTTGCAATCCGCCAATTCCTCTCCGCACTACCGACAGGACTTGGCCCTGGCGGTGACCGGTCTCAGCGTCCGTGGTGAGCTTCCAATGGCCTGGCCTTGCGGCCTACCGGCGACCGCTGCGGCGCCGGTAGGCCGCAGGTGCGCTCCGTGCCGCGAAGCCTGTGGTCCGACAGCACTCTCCCTCAATGTTCTACCGGCGGTAGAGTCGGTGGTATGAGCAAACCGACGAGCATCAAGACCAGCGAGGAAGTGCGCGACCGGCTGCGGGTCCTCGCCGCTGAGCGCGGTACCACCATCACCGAGCTCCTGGAGGAGCTCGCCGGCCGCGAGCTCACGGGAGCCGAGCGTGAGCAGCGTGCTGTCGAGGCTGCCAGGGAGCTCGGCATCGAGTACACCGAGCGGGTCCAGCAGGCTGGGCAGGATGCCTGGGCGAGGATCCGCGCGCATCAGGGCGGCGCCGCCGCGTGAACCTGACGGTCGTCCTGGACCACACCGCTCTGGCAGCTCTGTATCGTGCGGATCCCTTCTTCGCCGGCCTGTACATCGAAGCCTCCCGCGGCACCGGCCGCGTCATCGTGCCGTCGCTATCAGTCCTCGCTGCGGAGCGGAAGGTCACGGGTGCGGGCCGGCACGCGGCGTCACTGCGGTTCGCGGAGAACGTCCCGTTCACCGCCGGGCATGCGGTGGATGCGATGGACTGGAGGAACGTGGACTGGCCGGTGGCTCACGCGGCTGCGATCGCCTGGCACGCGGTGAAGGCGGGGAACCCGGTGACGGTCCTGTCGCTGGAGCCCGAGCTGTACGCGGGTACCGGCATCACTCCGCTGAACCTCACCTGATCCCTTGCCTGGGTGAGGCGCCGCGGCGGGTACCGGTTCAGTCCAGACGGTCGTAGGCGCCCGGCTCCCAGTCGGCGAACAGCGTCAGCGCCTCCGCCGTCTCGGTACGTTCCGGCGCCGTGGAAGTGGCCGGCCACCAGTTCTCCACCTGATGCGCGTCCACGAGGACGAAGTCCCGGTACCCGTCGAAGTCGCCGGGGTCGCCTGCCACCCCGATATGGACGGGCGCGTCATCGGGCAGGCCCTTGAGCGCGTCGCGAAGCTGCGCGGCATTCCAGATTTGCGGGGTGTGTTCGAAGGTGTCGGTCATGGGCACAGCGTGCCGGACCGGACAGCACTGCTGGCGCAGACACGGCCACGCCCCGGGCCCGAGCACCGATCCAGGCCATGGCCCGGGGTTCGCGAGCGGCGCAGACCGGGCCCACGCCGGCAGCCGTGCCCCCGGCGACCACGACAAGGGTGAGCAGGCGTCGGGCAGGGAAGGAGACAAGGCACGGCATCGCAGGTCGAGGTGGTGACCCAGGATGGCCAGACCCGTATGGACAGGGATCGTCTCATTCGGGCTTGTCTCGCTGCCGGTCGCTCTGTGACACCGCGACCGACAGCCATACGATCCGCTTCCACCAGCTGCAGCGCGGCACCGCGGACCGGATCCGCAACCGGCGCGTCAACGAGCGCACCGGCGACGAGGTGGACCTGGACGAGATCGTCAAGGGCTACGACACCGGCAGCGAGTACGTGATCGTCGAGCCCGAGGAGCTCGACGACATCGCGCCGGGGCGGTCCAAGGCCCTGTGGGCATCAGTGGCCAGGCCAGTGCGGCGATGTCGACCAGGTCCAACCGGTACTGCGGCAGCTCGCCCTTCAGTCGCTGGAGGGTTGCGAAGAGCTGGGCCGCTTCGGCCGCCGTGTACGGGCGGTGCTGCTCGGCCTCCAGGACGTCCCCGCCCCGGGGCGTTCTGTTCCAGGCCCCGTCCGGGGTGCGCTCGTTGCGGTACACCGCGGTCAGGTCTCTGCGGATGACGGAGGTGCAGTGCACGTACGGCGAGTGCTCGGCCGCGCGGACCACGTCGGGAACGACCTGGAAGGTCGTGTCGTGGGCGGCGGCCGCGGTGAACCTCGGGGTTCCGCCCAGGCGGGCCACCTCGGCGCACCGGGTCGCGGTGCCCAGCCGGCTGTCCGCGGCGCGCGCCCCGATCACGACCAGCTCCACGCGGCGGCCCTCCCGGTGATGGCGGCGCGCACCGTCGAGGAAATGGCTGACGCTGTCCGGGGCGATCTCGATCAGCATGTCCCCGCGGCGCGCCCGTACGTACGCCTCGGCCATCTCCTGCCAGGCCCGGTAGTCGGGCCTGATGCGGGCGGAGGCCGTACGCGGTTGCTCCTCGAGGAGCCGGCGGTAGTCGGGGTGCATCGCTTTGAAGGTGCCGCCCTCGATCCGGGTGGGCCTGCGCCGGCGCAGCGCGCGGCGCAGCATGCGCGCCGTGTGGGTCTTCCCGGATCCCTGCGGGCCCATCACGTACAGGGTGACCGGGTCGTCCTGCGGGGTGATGGAGTTCAGGTACATCGGGACGATGAGCTCGTCGAAGATCCACGTGTGCTCGCTGGGGGACAGGCGGTGGTAGTCGATGCCGGGCGGGCCCGTGAGCGGCTGGGCGATCCGGCGTACCGGCTCGGCCAGCGCGAAGGCGCGCTCCAGCCCACCGGCCACCGTCAGACGGCGTTCCGGCGTGAGCACGGCAGGGTGCAGCCGCTGCTCCGCGCCGGAGAGTTGGTGGCGGAAGCGCCAGGTCTCCGGCCCTGTCCACGGCCGGGCCCAGTCCGCGGTCAGCGCCTGGGGCGCGGCCGGCGCACGAAGCCAGGAGGTGTTGTCGGGAGCTCGTTGCGGTACAGGGCCTGAAGGCCGCGCCGCGCCACCATGACCTGGTCCGCCATCCGCTCGGCTTCGACGGCCTGTAAGAAGAGCGGCAGGTTGCGGGCGCACTGGTCGAAGTTGCCCCAGGAGACGTACCGGCCGACGCCCTCCTCGGCGACCTGCGTCAGGTAGCGGTCCAGGCCGCTGAGTTGTGCGGTGGCCTCCGCCACCAGCTCGACGCGGTAGCCGGCTGCGCGGTAGGAGCGGGCCGTCGCGCACGCCTCCTCCAGGTCGGCGACGGGCTCTTCCAACACGATGTCGAACCGCTTGTTCCGTGCGTACGCCTCGACCTCCGCCTGCCACCGCAGGACGTCCGGACGGATCCGCACGCCCGCCGTGCGGTCATCACTCCGCAGGAGGTCGGCGTAGTGGGGGTGGGCCCTCTTGTAGAGGTCGCGCCCGATCAGTACCGCGCCGCCCCGCCGGGCAAGGACTGCCAGCAGGAGGTCGCACAGCCCGGTGGCTTCGTACACGACAGTGAGCAGCGTTCTGACAGCAGTTCGGGAGGCGCTGCGGAGGCTAGCCCGCTTCGAATGTTCACGGCTTTGAGTAGCAGCTCGGGGCGTAGGTGAGGTCGGCCGCCTGCCGCTCCCAGAAGGGCCGGGCAAAAGCGCTGGCTACGGGGGCAGGTGGTCCGTCGGTGCATGTGGTAAGGCTTCCTCGGGCCTCAAGCCCCCCATTACCTTCTTGGTGGCCTCGCAATGGGGCGCCCGGCCTCCGGAGTTGGCATGACTTTCTCCCCCTGTTGAACGCATGGCCAGGGGGTGGTGTCACCGGCTCCGGAGGCATCGACAGACCGCTGATTAGGGGCATGACCACCGGCTTGTCCGCAAGTCGGGAGGCTCTTCGTAATGTGGATGTGGCGATCGGTGCCGTGGGACGGCTGGGCAGGGGACGACCGGAGGACGCACGTGATCGACACGAGTGACATCGGCGCTTTCCTCGGCCTGGACGTCGGCAAGGGCGAACACCACGCCACCGCCGTCACCCCGGCCGGGACGAAGGCCTTCGATAGGCGGCTGCCCAACAGCGAACCCAAGCTCCGCGAGGTCTTCGGGAAACTGCAGGCCAAGCACGGCATTGTGCTCGTGGTGGTCGACCAGCCGGCCTCCATCGGGGCCCTGCCCCTGGCGGTGGCCAGGGACATGGGCTGCCCGGTCGCCTATCTGCCTGGGCTGACGATGCGGCGGATCGCCGATCTCTATCCGGGCGAGGCCAAGACCGATGCCCGCGACGCCTTCGTCATCGCCGACGCGGCCCGCGTCATGCCGCACACACTCCGCTCGGTCGACCTCGAAGACGAGACCATCGCCGAGCTGGAGATGATCGTCGGGTTCGACGATGACCTGGCCGGCGAAGCAACCCGCGTCAGCAACCGGCTCCGCGGCCTGCTGACGCAGATCCACCCGCACTTGGAGCGAGTCCTTGGCCCGCGGATCCAGCACCCGGCCGTCCTGATGCTGCTGGAGCGGTTCGGGTCCCCGGCCCAGATCCGCAGAGCCGGTCGCCGTCGACTGATCACTTTGATACGTCCGAAGGCGCCGCGGATGGCCGAGAGACTGGTCGAAGAGATCTTCACCGCCCTGGACGAGCAGACCGTGGTCGTCCCGGGCACGGACGCGGCCGCACTGATCGTCCCCAGCCTGGCCGGCTCGCTGACCGCCGTCCTCGACCAGCGCAAGCTCCTCGCGGCCAGGATCGAGGAACTGCTGGCGAACCACCCTCTTTCCAAGGTCCTGACGTCCATGCCGGGGATCGGCGTCAGGACCGGAGCCCGCATCCTCATCGACGTCGGCGACGGCAGTTCGTTCCCCTCCGCCGCCCACCTTGCCGCCTACGCCGGCCTCGCCCCAGCGACCCGGAGCTCAGGCTCGTCGATCCGCGGCGAACAACCGTCCCGGAGAGGAAACAAGCAGCTCAAACGGGCCTTCTTCCTCTCCGCGTTCGCGGCCCTGGCCGACCCGGTCTCCCGGGCCTACTACGACAAGAAGATCAGCCAGGGCAAGCATCACACCCAAGCCCTCCTCTGCCTCGCGAGACGACGAGCCGACGTGCTCTTCGCGATGCTCCGCGACGGCACCTTCTACGAGTCCCGGGCCGCCATGTCAGGCTGATCCTCATCACGATCACCACAAACAGCGCAGTCGTATTCGTCAATCGAGTCGATCACGACTGAGTGACCGCAGTAGTCGCACGGACGCATGCCCTCATCAACCGACTCCTGCTCAGGCGCTCCATCGCTCATGCCAGCCAGAGTGCCAGGTGAACTCACGCCCGACACCGACCTGACCACCTTGACCAAACCCATAGGGGCACCCCCCCCGGGAACGGGCCTGGTTCGCCCTCTGCCGGGCGCCTGAGGGGCTTGTGTGGCCGCCGGGGCGGCCGGGCTCATGGGGCTGCACGCTCCGTGATCACCGTGGCGCAGGCAATGCCCTGCATCTGCTGTCGCGGTGTAGCCGGTGCTGCGGGTCGACGGCGATGCCGTGGATGACGCCGACCTCGGGGTGCGCGGTCTGCCCGTCCGGACCGAGCTGGGTCGGGCCTCGGTGAGCACGACCCGCGCGCCCTCCTCCACCAGCTGCTTCTCGCAGGCGTCGAGCAGCGTCGAGGCGACTCCCCGTGAGACCGGTGCGCTGGAGGTCGACCCGCATCGGTCTACCATTGCAATTGACGCTGCGCCATGAAGTGTCGCAGGATCGAGCCGGATAGGGAGATCTTGCTCCCCTTTCCGAATAGGAACATTCAACGGGGCCCACCTGACGTGCTGTTACGTCGGCGCAGTTCGGGAGAAGCGCGAATCGCTGCAACAAGCCCGTCGGCTTCTTCTGGTGTCAGGCCCCCTACACCATCGGGGAATATTTCAATGCACAAGCATCTCAGCAGCTCGCGCCGGACCGGGCGAGTAGCCGCGTCTGCGGCCATCACCCTCCTCGTCGCGGCTGGTGCCACGCTCGCCACCGTCTCCCCGGCTGCCGCCGTCGGGACGTCGGCCTGCACTAACTACCGGTACGACTGGAACGCCACGATCAACACCGCCTCCGTGAACTTCCGCAGCGGGCCGGGTACCTCCTACTCGTCCAAGGGCCTTCTGGCCAAGGGGACCAAGCACCTCATGCGCTGCTTCAGCTCCTCCAAGCCCGCTGGCTACTCCTGGAGCTACATCAAGGTCACATCGGGCCCCCACACCGGCGTGTGGGGCTGGGTCCGCGCGGACCTCAGCACCCCGGCGTAGGAATCGCGCGGCCGCCGCACCCGGCACGACAGCCGTGCGGCCCGAACGATGAAGTGGGGAGCCGACGCCCGACCCCGGGCGCGGCTCCCCACAGCACGTCAACGGCGGGCAGCCGACGCCCGGCCGCCCGCCCCGTTCCCCGCGCCCGCCCGCGAGGAACTCGCCGTCGCCGAGCCCGGCACGCCCACGCCTGGCCACCAGGCCCCAAGGACGGCGCGATCCCCGAGCAGGTCGCCGCCGAGCTCGGGGTGAGCCGCTCCACCCTGTACCGGGAACTGCGCAAACACCCCGAGAGCACCACCGTCGAACAAGTCGCACAGGAGGGCTGATCAGCCACCCATCCCACATCCCTACTGTGCGATGTGTCGGTTTCATGTCGGTGAGCTGGTGGCAGTGACGGGTGATCAGGTGGGCGTCTTCTTGCAGGTCTCTGGCTTATGGCGACGGCTGCTATGAAGCCGTCGAGGGTGTCTGGCCGGTATTGAAGGCGTTTGAGCCGGTTGCGTACGAGGACTTCAAGCCTGTCCAGGGCGACGACGGCGAGGTTTGCCAGGCTGCGTTTGACGTGCGCCCGCACCCCCTCGACCGGGTTCAGGTCGGGCGAGTAAGCGGGCAGCAGGAACACCGTCAGCCATTCCCGTGCGTCGATCAACTCTCGTATCGTGCGGGAGACATGGGTGTTGAGCCGGTCCCACACCAGCACGATCGGTGCCTTGATGAGCTGGTGGGTGCCGTCGACCAGGGCGATGAAGTCGCGCTCGCTCATGCTGCGGCGCTTGCCCTTGCCCGAGGGGTGGGTGCGCAGGCGGTGGCAGAGTCGGGTGCGGGAGCCGGGCCGCATCGCAATCAGCCCGGCCACCGACAGGCGTCCCGAGCGCCGTCCGCTCACCGTCACGACCGGGGTGCGGCCGCGTCGGCCCCAGGTCCGGCCTCGCAGGGGTCTGCGGGTGAAGCCTGCCTCGTCCTCGAAGCAGATGTAGCCCCCGCAGGCCGCCCGTGCTCTTTTACCTCCGCCCAGGTCGCCTCCTTCCACACGGTGACAGCCTGCTCGTCGCGCTCGGCGACCCGCCGGGCGGGGACCTGCGGGGAGAACCCGAGCCGGTGCATCAGCCGGGTGGCACCCGAGACGCTGTAGGAGACGTGGAACTTCCTGCCGATCAGCGTGGTCACCCGAGCGGCCGTCCACACCTGGTCCTCCACCCAGCCGTGCGCGGCCGGCCCCTGTTGGAGATACACGGCCAGCTTCTCCAAGCAGCGCGGGGACAGGCGGCACCGCGACCCGCTCGGACCACGGGAGGCCAGAGCCTGAACACCGCCCTCCCGCCACCGTTGGTGCCACTGGTAGGCCGATTTCAGGCTCACCCGCAGCCGCCGCGCGGCCTCCGGCGGCTTGATCCTCTGCTCGAACAGCTCGGCTGCCTGCATACGCACCGTCTCCCGGCGCCGACGTCCCGCGGCGGTCAGCCCGCCCCCATCCGCATACCTCACACACCACGGGATACAGCCACCACTCCAGGCCCTTCAGGGACTTCGCGCAGATTCACCCCAACGAGCCGAGGTCAGTACAGGTGGCTCACTGTCATGAAGGCGGTACATCGTAGCCACGGCCTGGACCACACGGCAGAAGGAAAAGTCAGAACTTGCGGCAGGTCGCCAGCTCTCCGCCCCACCGTCGCACCAGCGTCACCGGTGGCGCCTCATGGGATGTCGCGCAGACAGGTTGCATTTCCTTATCCACCCGGATAACTTTATCCGGGTGGATAATAATCTCTACGGGTGCGTTCGCGCCCTGTTCGTCACCGTGCTCGCCATCTCCATCGCCACCCTCGGCATCGCCGCCCTCATCGGTGGCAACGCCGCCGTGTGGATCCGCAGCATCATCGTCACCGCGATCGCCGCCGTGCTCATCTCGTTGGCAGGGAAGGCATCCCGCGGCAGCCGCGCCGCTTACCTGCGGATGCGGTTGATGTCCACCGTCGCGCCGCTAGCAATCATGATCATCATCGCCCTGCCGCACGACGGCTTCCCGATCTGGATGAAGGTCGAACAGGCCGTCGTCGGCGTCTTGCTGCTGGCGGTCGCGGTCATCGTGGGCCGCAAGGACGTACGCCAGGCCTACCCCAAGGCCGGTGAGTAGGCCCGATGAGTATGACCACCCGTCAGGCGGCGACCGCAGCCCGCAAGGACCAGATCATCCGTGCCGCAATCGCTTTGCTGGCCGAGCGCGGCTACCAAGCCACCACCTTCGAGGCCATCTGCGACAAGGCAGGACTCAGTAGCAAGCGACTGATCACCTACCACTTCTCCAGCAAGGACGAGTTGTTCGCAACCGTGGCCGACCAAGTTGTCGCCGACGCCGAAGCACACATGCAACCCACCCTCGACGCCGCAACCGGCGCCCGCGAACTACTCGCTGCCCTCATCCAGACGAACGTGGCATTCATCGCAAGCCATCTCGAACAGATGCGAGCGCTCCAACAGATCGTCCTCAACGGCGACCACGCCTGGGACCGGCACCACCTCGAGTCGCTGAACCGACTGGCCGGCCTATTCGACAACGGCCAGCGCACCGGCGCCTTCCGGCCCTGCAACTCGCAGATCATGGCGGCGGCGCTACGAGCGTCGCTCGACAGCACATACGGGCTGCTTTCCGCCGGCGTCGACGCCGAACTATGCGCGAAGGAACTGGTCGAGCTCTTCGACCGCGCCACCCAGCCCGCATGAGCACACGCACATCCTCGCCTGCACTACCTGTCCCGGCGAGTTCTCGAACGGCTTCTTCGGTATCTGAACGAAATAGGAGACGGGTCCTCTTTCCGCCGCGCAACTGTCAGGGAGGCGGCGAGGAGGACCCGCAACCACAACCTACCGACGCCCCCACCCCGGCGTTCCCGGACACTCCGCCATCCCTGCGCGCGTCACCCGATCAGTGGCTCCCGATCTCGCTGGCGCCGGTGATGTCGAGTCGGTCTTTGACCAGGTGGCGGCAGGCGCCCTCGATGATTCCCGTCGCGATGGGCCAGCCGCGTTCCAGCGCGGTGTCGTAGCGCAGGTAGCCGATGGCGTCGTCGATGCCTTGCGGCGGTTCTTTTTCAGCCGGGCGGCGCGGGCGGCCTTGTCGAGGGAGGTCGCGACCTGTTCGGCGCCGCCGCCGAGGATTGTGCGGGCGTGACGGGCGACGAAGGTTCGGCGGCCGGGAACCCCGCAGCTGGCCGCCGGTGACCTCGGTCGCGTCGTCCACCGGTCCCAGCCGGACCGCGTCCAGGATCGCGGTCCAGGACGTGGCACCCGGCTCCAGCACGGCCACGAAGGAGTAGGGCCAGCCCGGAATGAACCGCGACGCCGTCTTCGCCCGGCCATAGACGTGGGTGCGCCCGTCGCGGCCGAGGTCGGCGGCCAGGGCGGCTGACCGAGGGCGCTGTCACGTTGTTGGTTGCGTGGGTCTCTGACGGTGCGTTGGGGCGTAGTGGGGGCCGGGGTTTCGGGCTGGTGCTCAGGCTTCGGCGGGCTGGTCGGCGGCGCCGGTGGCCTGGTCCCAGCTCGCGAAGCGGATGGTCGTCTCGGCTCGGTAGCCGGGGGCACTCATCAGGTGGTGGCGGGGCCGGAAGTGCGGTGAGATGCCACTGAACGCGGACAGGAACCGCTAGGCCCCGCCGGTACTGCGGAAGCCCTTCATCGCGCGTTCACGCTGCCTCGTCGGCTGATGACTGTTCTCGGCCCGGTTGTTCAGGCCCTTGTGTGAGCGGTGCTCGACCGAGGGCATGACCTCGCGGTGGGCCGCGCCGTAGGAACGGAGCTTGTCGGTGACGATCACCCTCGGTACCGAACACGTCTTCTTCATAAGGCGGCGGAAGAACCGCCTGGCCGCAGCGGTGTCCCGCCGGTTCTGTACGAGGATGTCGAGCACGTTGCCGTCCTGGTCGACGGCCCGCCACAGGTACTTCTGCTCTCCGTTGATCTTGAGGAAGACCTCGTCCAGGTGCCACTTGTCCCCGGGCCGGGGCTGCCGGCGGCGCAGCGCGCCGACGTAGGCCTGCCCGAACTTGGCGCACCAGCGACGGACCGTCTCATAGGAGACGGCGACACCGCGCTCGAGCATCAGCTCCTTCACCTCGCGGAACGACAGCGGGGAGCGGAAGTACAGCCACACGCAGTGGGAGATCACCTCGACCGGGTACCGGTGCCCCTTGTACGACGGCGGTGCGCTGTCCACGGACGACCCCTCCCACCATGACCAACCAGAAGATCATCCCACCCGGTCAGTCAACGTGACAGTGCCCAGTCTTGAGCATGGAGATTTCCATGACCCAGTGCAGAAGGCCCAGCCGTCCAAGATCTTGGGCCAGAAGGTAGTACTGGATCCACGCCGCCTTGCCGACGCAGCGTCAAGTCGGCAGTCCTCACGGCGCCGGGCTTGCTGTTGGGCCCGGTGCCATTTGGGTACCGGAGTAATGTCGGGAGGTCAGATACATTCTGAACGGGGGCTTGTGTGGTGCAGGACCAACTTCTCGGGGGCCGTTACCGGCTGATTCGTCAGCTGGGTGAAGGTGGCATGGGCCAGGTGTGGGAAGCGCACGACGGCACCCTGGAACGCCTGGTCGCGGTAAAGGTGATCACCCTGCTGTCCGGCGGCGGCAGTCGGGGCGACGAGGCGCGGACCCGGTTCCTCCGCGAGGCACGGATCACCGCCCTGCTACAGCATCCCAACATTGTGACCGTCCACGACCTCGGCCAGGCCGAGGTCGAGGACGGCAAGGCCCCTTTTCTAGTGATGGAGCTGCTCCGCGGCGAGGGGATTGACGCAGTGCTGCGTCGCGGACCGGTTGGCCTGTCCGAGGCGGCCGAGTGGGGCGCGCAGATCTGCGACGCGCTCGCCGAAGCGCACCGGGCCGATGTCCTGCACCGGGATATCAAGCCGTCCAACATCCAGGTCATGCCGTCGGGGGCCGTGAAGGTCCTGGACTTCGGCATCGCGCGGGCGGCCGACCCGTACGCAACGGCGGACCGGCTCACCCAGACCGGCTTCATCGTGGGAACGCCCCCGTACATGGCCCCCGAGCAGGCCCGCGGACGCCCCGAGGCACGCAGCGACCTGTACGCGCTCGGCTGCCTCCTCTTCGAGATGATCACCGGTCGACTGCCATTCCAGGCCCCGGACACCCTCGGCTACATCACGGCCCACCTCACCCAGGAGGCACCCGCCCCCAGTTCGATCGCAGAGGGAATCCCGCCGACCTGGGACGAGGTCATCCTCACACTGCTGCGCAAGGACCCGCGCGAGCGAGACACCAGCGCAGGCGAGCTCGCCCGCGTCCTGCGGCAGCTTGGGCGCGCCTCCTGGCACCCGCCGACATTGGTGGACCGGCGCGGTGCAGCCGCCGAGTTGGCAGCAGCGCGCAGGCATCAGATGCGGGAGTTAGCCGCAGCGCTTTGGCGTCTCGAGCACAGACGTGCTCAAGAGCGGCGGCAGCAGCAGCATGAGCTGGAGCAGAGGCAGGCGCGGAAGCCGGAACAGAAGAGGGATCGCAAGGAACCGCCCCGGGACGCCTTCGCGTTGAGCGTGAGGGACCGCCGTCCGGGAGAGTTTCCACGCGCGTTGCGCTGGCATGTCCCAGGACTCTGCTTGAAGCTGCTAATCGGCGCGATGGTACTGATCCTGTGGGCAGCGATCTACTACCAATTCCACCCAGAGGAAGGCTGGATTCCCGTCGGACCGGATTACGGCGTGATCGCCATTATGGTGCTCGTGTGCGCGGCCTGGGAGCACGTCTTGGTGACGGACAAGAAGAATCACTGGCAGAGCAGGACCCGCCTCGACGCGGGGCATCTCACCATCGAACAGGAGGTCAAGCGGCACGGGCAGATGCGCGTCGCCGTGTTCTCTATCCCCTGGGCGTCGATCGACCGGATCGGGATCCAGGGGAATGGGTGCGAGGCCCCACTCGTCGTCTGGTTCCGCGCCGACAGCAGGCCCACGAAGGAGTGGATGCAGCGGACCGGCGTCAGGCGCCCCGCGGCCGGGGACTGCTTGATCCTCTGCTACCCGGCTCGCGTCGCCTACGGGCTGTGGCCCGCGAGGGCCGTGATCCACCAGCTGCGCACGGAGCTCGCCGCGTATGCCGACGGCAAGCACGTCCTGCCCTCCGAGCGCCTGGTCTGAGACTGGCCCGAAGACAGCTCCCGGGGCGTCATAACGAACTCGACCAGGTAGCCGCCCCGGCAGGTAGTCAGCTTCTGCAGCATTGCGGGCACATAAGCCGTGGGCTGGGATTGGTGTTCGTGCAGGCGTAGGTCACCCGGCGGGCCACGACCAGGACGAAGCCCGCGAGGCGCTGACCGCCGCCTACCCGCTCATGCGCGAGGGCGCCGACGCCGTTGGAGGAGAGGCGCCGGCCGTCGACCGCGAACCTGGACCGCATTGAGGCCGCCTACCGCCAGGTCCGTCGCCAGAACGTCGCCCGGCACTTGCTCCGGCGCCTGAACGCCGACGGCGGGACCCGGGTGGAGATCCACCCGCTGAACCAGTCGCAGGTACCCCGCCCGCTCCAGCGGATGGCGGAGTACCGCGCGATGAACGTCCGCCGCTGGGACCGCATCGTCGAAGCCTGGTCGGCCGGCAGCGGGCCGCCCCCGGCACCCGAAGGCACTGGGGGCGGCGGACATGCCAGCAGTCATTCCCAAGGGTTGGTCCCTGACTCCCACGCGGCTTCCTCGTCCTGGTCATGCAGGAATCGCGGCCGGGTGACACCTCGGAGGGAGGTGTCGCTGATCGGCCACTCCTCGAACCCGTCACGCAGCAGCCGGAGCAGGAATTCGGCCATTCCGCCCGGGTACACGGACCAGGCGAGTTCGAAGCGCGAGTACACCGCGACCGGCCACCGGTCGGGGTCCGAATCAGCGGCAATCCAGGCGAAGGTGTCGGCCGCGGTCGTCTCTCCCCAGATGAGGAGGTCCTCCAGGCGGTACTCCCCGGCTTGGACGGGAGCAGCCCAGTTGTTCACGGTCGTGTCGGCGAGCGCGTGAGGTGCGAGCGGTGAGACCTTGTTCTGATGCAACTCTTCAGAAGTGACGGCGGGAGTGCGGATTCCCACCATCTCCTCGATCGAACCGTGGCCGAACAGTGCCACGAAGGCCCGGTAGTCGGCCGGGAAGAGGCGACCATACACCGCCTCGGACGCGTTCCAGTCGATGGCGTCGCCGCGGGTCGGCCCGATGACCGTCAGTTCCTTCGCGAGGTCCGTCACCACGGCAGGCCCCCGGCTCTGTTCGTCGCTCATTTCTACGGTTCCCATTCGGTCGGGGCGTCTTTGCCCATGTTGTGCCACTGCTGGTCCTTCAGGCTGAAGATGTCGTTGGGGACGTAGTTGTTGAAGAGTGTCACCGCTCCGACGCCGGGCGTGTACTTGGTGGCCTGCATGTGGAATTGCGTCGGGACCACCCTTGTCCCGTTGTACTCCGGGGTCACGGTGTAATGGACGACCACACCACGCTCATTGTTCAGCACCTTTCGAACTTCACCCTCGTAGTAGGCCATGTTCCCGGTGTGGTGAGGCGGCGATCCCCCCTGCTTCGTGGAGTTTGCCGTACGGGAGCACGTGGCGAGGTTGTCGTAGCCGGTGCCCGAGCCACCGAGCGAACCGGCCAACAGGTGGCAGGCGTTGCGCCAGAACTGGGCAGGCCGGTCGCCGAGGCCGGCCGCGTATATCGCCGCCCAGCGGTATGCGGGTGGAGCCACCGTCTTGGGGGCGGTGCGGGTTCCCTTGTTGTTGTCGATGAAGTCCTTGGTGAGGCATGCCTCCGCGCCTTGGGCACGGCCGGACCGGTCGACCGGCAGGTATGTGCGCCATCCGCCACCGAAACCGCTCCGGCAGTCGGCAGGATCGGGATCGGGGGACGGCGGGTTCGAGGGGCCGGGCTGGGACAGGCTCGGCGCTTCCTCGACGGACGTGACCTCGTCGACGACGCGCTGCTCGCCGGCCTGGTGGACGACGAGCCCGCCGGATGCCAGCACCTCCGGCGCCGGGGCCGGGAGGGCGGCCGTCCCGGGCGCTCGCACCCGCAGCGCCGTGTAGTGTCCGTTGGGCTTGCGGACCAGCCCGTCGTAGGTGACGGACGGGCTGCCGAGCGCCGCCGCCTGCGCGGCCGGGAGCCGCCGGACGGCTTCGGGTGTCAAGTACGCCATGCCCGGTCGCATGTCGACGGTAGTCCCGCTCTGCTTCGCATACTGCTTCAGTGCAGAAGTCCGGGGCTGCCGGTAGGGGGTGTCGCCGGTGTCCTCGTCCTGGCTGACGGACCGGTTGCCGGCCTGCGGGGCTGGAGCAGGCGCGTCCCCGCCCCGGTCCATCGCGGCCGCCGGGTTCGACGGAGCGGAGGCGAAACTCTGGATCACCTGCGACATCTGCGCGAGCAGTTGCTGGCTCTGGGACTGGAGCTGCTGTGCCTTCGTCCTGAGCCCGTCGGCCTTGGTGTCGTTGGCCTTGGAGGCGGCGCCGAGCCGGGAGGACCTGGCGTCGACCTGGGAAGCCTTCTGCTTGATCTGGCTCTCCTCGCCCTGGATCTTGTCTTCCACGGCGTTTTCCTTGCTCTTCTCGGCCTCCAGTTGGCGCGCCTCGGCGTCGTAGGCATTGGCTGCGGCCGCCTGCGCCGGCAGTCTGAACCTGTTCGGTTTGGCGTTGTGGGCGGCGATCTTGCCGTGCAGGGCCTTCGCGCGTTTGTTGTGGCCGCTGATCTCCTGGCTCACCGCGGCAACTCTGGTGTTGAGCGCGGTCTTGCTGTCGCGGATGGCGGCGGACTCCTTGGTGATCCGCTCCGCCTCGGCGACCACGGCCTTCTCCTGCTGCGCCAGCTTCGCCGCCTGCCGGTTCGCCTTGTCGATCTTCTCGAAGAGGGTCGCCAGGGCGGCCTCGAAGCCCCCGGGCGCCACCAGGGGAACGGGGGCGAGCGTGCCCGCCGGTGCTGCAGCCGCCACGGCGTCGGACGCCGCGATCGTATTCACCCCTGCGGCGACGATCGGCGCCAGGAGCGCCATCAGCACGAGCTGGACGATGCGGGGCAGCATCCGCCGGCGGCGCGCGGCCGTCCTGCGCGGGGGCGGGGTCATCCGGTCACCTTCCCTGCGAGCCCGTCGGCGATCTTCGAGGTGGTCGGCGCGCCGTCACCGGCCTGACAGACGGCGACCTGCACCAGGCTCGTGTCCTTCACCCGCGCCTGGTGGTAACAGGCCCAGCCCGCGGCGCCGTCCTGGGTCGCCTTCCACGTCACGACGACCGCGAACGGCGCGTGCGCCGTGTAGGCCCACTTCGACGTACGTCCGGCCTGGTCGGTGAGTGTCGAGGACGGGCACTTGGTGAGGCCGGCGGCGAGCGTGCGGAAGGCCGCGGTCGCCTTTTTGCTGTCCGGGAACACGCCGATCACCTGGTTCACGGTGTAGCTGCCCGAGCCTGCGGCGTCCTGGTAGGTCGCCGACAGGAACGCCTTCCACGCCTGCCCGTAGACCGACTGCGTCGTCGGTCCGGCGGCGATGACGCATTCCGACGGGGTCACGGCGAGCGGGGCGTGCGGCCGGTTCGACTGGGGCCCGGCCACCACCGTCGTTCCGGCCAGTTTGCTGACGCTGTCGGCGCTGAGCAGGTCCGCCTGGACGGTTCCCTCGGCGATGTGCGGCGGGAGGCCCGTCGGCTTTTGTGGCCAGAACCACCACCCGATGCCGGCCAGCAGGAGGCAGGGCATCACCGCGGCCACCAGCAGCCGCCAGTGGCGCAGCACCCCAACTCCCCGGCGCGCTGCCCGCGCCCCGGGCGGGGTCACCGCCCCGGGCGGTGTCACCGACGCGGGCGGCGGCTGGGCGCCCGGCCCGGCAGCCGGTTGAACGGGCACGGACGGCGCCGCGCCGTCGTCGCGGCCGAGCTGGGGTGGCACCGCGCGTGGCGTCTGCTGCCAGGTGGGCGGCGCCGGTGCGGCCGGGTCCTGGTTCCAGTAATGCTTCGTCATGACGTCCTCCTGGTGGCGGTGCTCGGGTTAGCGCCGTTCATCGGCTGCACGAGACGGCGAGGACGAACAGCAGGAACAGCACGGCGAGGACGCCGAGGCAGCCGCTGCCGCCCTCCGGGTTCTTGGTGTTGGCCTCGACCGTTCCGCCGGGGCACAGGCCGGGGTGGCGGTCGGTGTAGTGCGTGATCTGCGCCCGCTCGCCCTGGGACTCGGTGCCCCAGGAGGTCTTGAAGTCGCACTCGCCGCACCGGTAGCGGTATGCCATGTCGGATCCTTAACTTTGTCGGTGGGATGGTGGATCGGTTGCCGCGCGGCGGGGTCAGCGCCAGCGCCAGCAGACGGTGTAGCCGAGGTTGTGGAACTCGTTGGAGCGCCAATAGGTGGAGGCGTCCTGGCCGCAGAACGCGGGGTGGTTCGGCGTGCTGGTGCGTCCGGTGACGTAGACGTTGGAGCGGTCGCAGCTGCCGACGTTGGTGAAGGTGGAGCCCGACTTGAACAGGCATTCGCGGACGGTGGCGTAGCCCGCGTCATCGGGGAACACCATGGACAGGCACTGCAGGACGTCTTGGTCGGCGCCTTTGGGGCCGGAGACGGTCCGCCACTGGTTGTAGTGGGGCCAGCTGTCGCACTTGGAGTGGTCGCTGGTGCCGCGGTAGACGGCGAGGACCTTGAAGGCGCCGGTCCGGCAGGACAGCAGCGACCACGGGCCCGCGCCGTTCGGCCCGAAGACGCAGTCGCCCTGCCGGGCGTGGTAGGAGTCCCCGCCGGAACTCTGGTAACTGAGGCACAGGACCCGCGAGTAGCGCTTGGAGCTGACGCTTTCGTCGTTGTCGGGCACGTTGGCGCAGCCGTCCAGGTCGGTGCTGCCCTCGTTAATCCGGACGACCTTGAACGTCCCGGTGGTGCAGGTGGTCGGGGTGAGGTCGGCGTGACCGCTGGTCCCGGTGTCGAAGAAGCAGTCGCCGACGCCCGCGGTGGCGACCGGATCGGTCGGACTCGGGCTCGGGGTGGGCGTGGGTGTCGGGGTCGGGGTCGGGGTTCTCGGACGGGTGCTGCTGAGGGTCGGATCGGGCTGCGGGGTCCGGTACGAACTGCCGGCGGAGGGCGACGGGTGACTGGCCATCCGCGGGTCGCTGTCGGCGGCCGAGCGGGCGTCGGCCGGGTGGGAGTCGTCACGGTGGGCCACGAACAGCAGCACTGCCACGACGGCGGCCACGGCGGCGAGCACCTTGCCGACCCGGGCCGCTGTGCTGCCCACTCCCGCGCCACCTGCTGCCGAACCCGTCGAACCTGCTCCGCTGTTGACGTGTGGTCGCGGGGCAGCCAGCCCGGTCGGCGGCTTCGGCTGCGCTCCCCTGGCTGCTTTCGGCCCGTGGCTGGGCTCCAACTTGTTGGAAGCAGAGGCCAGTTGCTCGGACCAGGCGGCGGGCGTCGGCCGGGCGGCCGGGTCCGTTCCGAGCGAGGCACGGGCCAGGGCGCCGAGGGCCGGGTCGATCGCCGCCAGCGCGGCCGGGTCGGTGGTGCTCTGGTCGCGGGCGAAGAGGCGGACGGCGAGCAGGGCGAGCTTGTAGGTGTCGCTGTGCCGGGTCGCCCGTTCCTCGCCCGCGGGGACGTGCCAGTCCGGGGTCTCGGCCTGCGGCAGTACCGTCGCAAGGTCGGTGCGGGCCGCGTCACAGTCGATGAGGAAGCATTCGGGCTGCGGCGCGAGGGCGAAGAGCAGGTTCTTTGGCGAGAGGTCGCCGACGGCGACGCCGAGGCGGTGCAGCCGGTCGAGGGTGGTCGCGAGGTCGGCGAGCAGCCGCAGCCGGTTCCGGTCGGTGACGGTCAGTCCGATCCCGGCGACGTAGGCGTCCTCGTTGAGGAGGTACTCCAGGGTGGCGAGCCTGGGCGAGCCCTGGTTGCCGGCCGCCAGGGTCCGGAGCGTGAAGCGGAAGCGGTCGGGGGCGGCCCGCATCAGGAACCCGCACGTCTGTCCGCCGCGCCGGACCACGGCGGCCGGCCAGGCGGTCTTCTCGCACAGCCAGCGTCCCTGTTCGCCGGTCAGCCGCCCAGGCAGTGCGACCGCGGCGGCCAGCGCGGCGGCGTCCACCTGCGGCAGCACCGCAGGGGCGTACTCCTTGTAGACGACCTCCCAACCGCCGTCGGCCGCTAACTCGTTGATGTGCTTGTTGCGCACCGAGTGGACCGATCCCTGGCCTCCTCGGCCGAGTTCCCCGTCCAGGGCCAGCGTGGCGAACTCGACCGGGCCGGCCGGCCGCGCGCTCACCTCGCTCCCTCGGCCCGGGGCCAGATCGCCAGCAGGGTGCGGTCGTCGTCGAAGGTCTCCCGGGTGAAGTCCAGCACGTGGCCGAGCCACAACGGCGGCGGTGGCGAATCGAGGTGACGGGCAAACAGCTCCCCGACCCTGCCGTCGCCCTCGCCTAGCGGGTCGCCGAACCCGTCGGTGCCGACCAGCAGCATCCACGGCTCGGCCAGCCGTCCGACGGCGGTCTCCGGCCGGTCGGGGACCAGGGGAAGCGGGGAGACCTCATTACTGACCAGCGGCGTGCCCGGTACGGCCTTGCTGCCGAACAGCGGGTGATAGCCGCCGCCGGCCCGGTCGAGGAGCCACGCCCCGGAGTCGCCGATCCGGAACACTTCGGCCTCCAGGACGTCGCCCGCGGCACGGACCACCCCCGCCACCAGGGTGGTCGCGTACAGCCGGGCCACCTCGGCCGCCTGCGGCGCGGCGACGCCGAGCCGCCACCGCGCCAGTTCGCGCAGCCGTTCCGCGGCGTGGGCCGCGACGTCGGCGCCGTCCAGCCGCTCCGCGCTCCGGTCGAGCAGGTGCAGGATGCGTTCGACGGCGGCCCGGCACGCCTCGACGGCGCCTTGGTGGGACTCGGCGGCGCTGGACACGCCGTCGGCGACCGCGAAGACGATGCTGCCGGTGGCCTCGTGCACGGCGGCGCGCGCCGCGTCCTGGCGCGGCTGCCGGTAGTAGCGGTGCTTGGCGCCGCGGACGGAGGCGAACCGCAGGGTGAGCCGGTCGGTGGACCAGCCCTCGCACTCGCTGTCGGGGAAGTCGAAGGCGTACTGGCTGGGCGGCCGGGCCTCGAACTCCAGACCCGGCACGTCCACGGTGATCCGCTGCCACGGCACCAGGTCCGGTCCGGTCGCCGGGGGCGGCCCGGCGGGCCTCGGGGGCGCCGCCGGCGGCACGGGGTCCGGGTCGCCCCGGCGGGCGGGCGTCACCTGCCGACCTCGTCGATGGCCATGGTGAACTGGTCGGGCCGGTTCACCACCAGCTGCGGGTTGGCCGAGTTCAGGGCGTGTCCGGAGGCCACCAGGCTCATGGTGAGCGAGTGGAAGAACTCCGAGATCGCCCGGCCGACGTCGGTTCCGGACTTGGCGAGGAAGGCGAACTCGGGGCGGGTCGCGACCTTGACCATGGTCTGCGCCCAGGCGTCGCCGAGACCGCAGGCGATGATGTTCGGCGCGGTCGGCGTGCGGTCCCGGTCGGTCAGCTCCGCGTGCGGCGCGTGCCAGGACGAGCCGTCGGTGGGCTGGCCGTCGCTGAGCAGGAAGACCACCGGGCGGTGCACCCGGTAGCCCTCGCCGCGCAGCCACTTCACGTCGTGGGGGATCCGCTGCAGCAGGTCCTCGAAGACGGCCTGGTAGTTGGTCACCCCTCGGATCACCAACCGGGGCACCGTGGTCTCGGTGCGCATGTCGGCCACCGCGAGCCGGACCTGGACGTCGTCGGAGAAGCCCAGCACGGCCAGCCGGAGCTTGGCCGCGACCATCGGCTCCGCCCGCAGCTTCTCGCACAGCGACGCCACCCCGTCCCCCAGCTCCCGCTGGTACGGGGCCATCGAGCCCGACTCGTCGGCCACCACGTAGGCCGGCAGCAGGACGCCCTTCGCCTCCGCCATTGCAAACACCGCCTTTCTCAAGTTCACGCAACTGGTGTCGCGGACGGGGCGGCCCGGGCCGCGCAACGAGGTGCGCCGGGGGCCGCGGAACCGCTGTCCGCACCACCGATGCTGGCGTCACATCAGGCAAACGCACAGGTCACAGCACCGGTCATATGTGACCGGTCGTCAGCGGTAGGCTCGCGTCTGTTCTTTTGAATCTTCGGGGGAAGGGCGGGGCGTGGCGGAGACGCTCGGAGCACTGGTGCGGCAGTTACGGAAGCAGGCCGGTCTGACGCAGTTCCAGCTCGCCGAGCGGGCTGGGCTCGGCGAGAGCACTGTCCGCCGGATCGAGACCGACCGGCCCTTCGACCACCGGCTCGGCACCATCAACCGCATCGCGGACGCGCTCGACGCTGGCCCCGAGGACCGCCGCCGGCTGAGCGCCCTCAGCGGGGGCACCGTCCCGGAAGCCCCGGTACCCCCACCACCGGAACCACCGCCGCCGCCCCGGGACCACGGCCCGCTTGCCGACGCCGCCGAGGAACTGGCCCGCGAGAGCCGGCAGCGCTGGCGCCGCGAGGAGGCCCAGCACCGGGTGCACCACCCGTTCGCACTTCCGGTGCGCTGGCAGCAGGTGTCGGCGGGGGTGGCCGACCAGTCGGCGAACGCCCACCTGCTGGCCCCCGGCGAGGCCTGCACCGAACCGGACCTCAGCGGCGACCTGCGGCGGGTCGCCGAGATCTACCGGCGCGTGCCGTCGGGCCGGCTGGTGGTCCTTGGCCGGGCCGGATCGGGCAAGTCGATCCTGGCGGTGCGGTTCGCCCTCGACCTGCTGGACGCCCGCACCCGCAACGAACGGGTGCCGGTGATCTTCAGCCTCGGCGCCTGGAACCCGACCACCGTGGCCCTGCGCGACTGGTTGATCGCCCGGCTGCTGCGCGACTACCCGCACCTGGCCCGGCGGGTGCCCAGCGGCAAGACACTGGCTGCGGACCTGCTCGACGACGATCTCGTCCTCCCCGTCCTCGACGGGTTCGACGAACTCGCCGAAGACCTGCGCGCCCCGGCCCTCGAAGCACTCAACCTCGCCCAGCTGCCGCTCGTCCTGACCAGCCGGCACGCCGAGTTCACCACCGCCGTCCGAGAGGCGCACGCCCCGCTGGCCGCCGCCGTCGTCCTGGAACTGCGCGACCTCGACCTCGACGACCTGCGCGGCTACCTGCCCCGGACCGACCCGGCCTTCCCCGGGCCCGCCGACACCGACGGGCAGAGCGCGACCTGGGAGGCCGTCCTCGACCCCGCCCAGGCGGCGGAGAGCGCCGGCCGCGCTAACCTCGCTGCCGCGCTGCGCACCCCGCTGATGATCGCCCTCGCCCGCACCATGTACAGCGACCACCCAGATCGGCGGCCGGGCGAACTCCTGGACACCGCCCGTTTCCCCGACCCCGATGCGATCGAGGAGCACCTGCTGGCCGGGTTCGTCCCCGCCGTCTACCGCCCCCGTCCCACTGAACGGCTCGACACCGCCCACCGCCGACCCGGATCGTGGGACGCGGAACGCGCCGAACGCTGGCTCGGCCACCTCGCCGACCACCTGACCCGACTCGGCCGCGAACGGCAGGACCTCACCTGGTGGGAGGTCGGCACCGGCATGAGTCGCCTCTCCCGCACTGTGATCATCGCCGTCCTGGCCGGCATCGCCTTCGGCGTAACCACCGCGATCGGCAACGTCCCCGTCGACCTGGTCGCCACCTCGCACAGCCTCCGGTTCGCCGTCGTCCGCGGCCTGCTGGTCGGCGTCCTGCACGGCCTCGCCGCCGGCACACTCTTCGGACTCGTCTACTGGCACGCCTCCGCCCGCGCCGCCCTCAGACCCTCGCCGGTCCGTATGCGGCTCGGCATCGGCACCCCGACAACCCGCCGCAATGCCCGCATCCGGTTCCTGATCGGTCTGTTGGGCGGAGCGGTCGGCATGGCGCTGCTCATCCTGGTCGACGAAGGCCTGGTGGCCCCGCTCGGCCTCGCTGACGGACAGGGTGCCAGCATCGACGCCGGGCTTGTGTTCGTTGTACCGATCGCCCTCTCGATCGGGCTGGTCTTCGGCCTGATCGCCCTGTTCGAGGCCCCGGTTCGCACCGAAACTGTGGTCAGTCCCGCAGACCTACTGCACATCGACCGCCGCAACGTCGCCTACCACCTGCTCACCTGGACTCTCGTCCTCGGCATCGGCGTCGGTCTGGTCAACGGCATCGTGTATGGGCCGCTGCGCGGCTTCGAGGTCGGCCTGGTGTTCGGGCTGGAGGGCGCGTTCGGCGCCGGGCTCGGCTACGGACTGAGCCTGACCGCCTGGGGTCAGTGGGTGGCACTGGCCCGCATCTGGCTGCCGCTCACGGGCCAACTGCCCTGGGCGCTGATTGCCTTCCTGGACGACGCCCACCAGCGCGGCGTGCTCCGCCAGGTCGGCGCGGTTTACCAGTTCCGCCATGCCTGGATCCAGAGCCACCTGAGCCGCAGCCACCAGCAGCGCCACGGCCGCGGACAGCGCCGACGCGACCACTCGACAAAAGGGGCACGATGAGCGCCGAATCCCGTACGCACCGTCCGAGCGGGCGCGCCCGGCGCGCTGCCGCTGCCGCGACCGCCACCGCTCTTGTCGGCGCCCTCGCCACCGCCCCCGCTGCCGCCCGGCCCGCCGCCCCCACCCTGCACTACACCTGCGTCTTCCCGACCATCGGCGGACAGGCCATCACTGCCAGGATCTCCGCGGACATCCCGGCCACCCTGCCGGCCGGCGAGTCCAGCCCGGCCTTCGCTATCCAGGCGGCCGCCACCGTCGAGGCCTCCTTCACCCTCGGCCTGCGCTACGTCCTCGGGGTGCGCACCATCGAAGGCTCGGTCGACGCCGAGACCCGCGTCCTCGCCCCGCAGAGCGAGACCGCCGTCCTCGTCCACCTCACCATCACCCGCACCGCCGTCCCCGCTTCCGGCTCCTTCGAGATCCCTGCCACCGGCAACGCGCCCCGACTTTCCTTCACCCGCCCCGGCACCGGACGCGTGACCGCCGGCAGCTTCACCCTCCACCTCGTGCCCAAGGACGCCGACGGCAACCTGGCCGGGCCTGGCCGGGTCGACGTCCCCTGCACCCTGAACGCCAGCCAGGACAAGACCGTCGCCCCCTTTGAGGTCACCCCCGCGAAAACCTCCCCCACCCCGTCCCCCACCGCCCCGGCCTCATCCTCTGCAAGCCCTGCCACCACCCCGCCGGGAACGGACGCCTCCGCCGTCGCAACCCCGGCCGCCGCCACCGTCACCCCGCAAGCCCCTCCACCGCCGGCATCCGCCGTCCCGCTGACACAAACCGCCCACCCTGCGGGCGTCGGCCTGATCACCGCCGCAATCGCCGCAGCCCTCGCCGCCATTGCCGCAGCCGCCGTCCTCCACCGGCGGTCGAAGCGCCGCAGCACGTCATGACCGCCCGTCACTGGGCGCTGGTCCCTCTCACCTTGTGCCGGGGCATGTCATGGTGCTGGGCGCCGGATGTCGGCATACACGCGCCCCTTCACCCCCAGTGCTCCCGGTTCGCTGTGTACAGGGTGATACCGGAGCTGGCCCACCGCTGTTCCTGAGCGGCCATGACGGCGTGGGCGGTGTCCTCGTCGGCGGCGGTGATGTCGAGCACCACGAGGCCGGGCTCGGCGATGTGTCGGAAGTCGATCTCCATGCTGCTTCTGACGCGGTGACTGCTCGGCAGGGTTCATGGGCACCGTGCTCGTCATCTGTACGAGCGACGGGGCCCGGGGCGGTGGACGGCGCCGTCTGACCCAGGCCCGATGGAGGGGCGGATGCGGTGAGCTGGTCCGGGTTCAGGGGGTGTCGCCGACCCAGTCCCACCGGTCCGGAGTGTCGGGGCGGGCTTCGTATTCGGCGCGGCCGCCGGCCCCGTACGCGCCGTCGTTCGTGATCAGCATGGCCCCGGTGGCCCGCTCTGCGGGCATCCAGTGGGGACGGCGGGCGAAGTTGCTGGAGCACCTGCGGGGATGCGGGCGGTTCGACCACCCCGGAGACTGCGGGAACAGCGAGGGTGCGGGGGAGCGACCCACCGAGCACGGAGGCTCCGATGGTCGACCCGATCCCGACGTACATCTCGCCCGAGCGGCTGGAGCGCCTGGCGGAGCTCGCCGACGCGGCCCGGCTGCGCGCGGCCCTGTTCCCGTCGCCGAAGCCGACGCCCGCCCGGCGCCGCTCCTGCTCCCGGCAGTACCCCGGCGGCTGGCTGAACTCGTGGCGCACCGCGCGGGGCCGCCGCCAGGGATGAGTGGACACCACGGTGGACTCCACCGCGCCCGGTTCACGGAGGGGAGTGGAGACCACGGTGGTGCGGATCGGGCGGTCCACTCCGGTGCGCTCCACCCGGTGGGGAGTGCGGGGCATCCCGGCATCCGGTGCGCTCGGTGCGGTTCATCGAGCGCACCGGATGCCGGCCGACGATGCACCGCACTTCCGCCGACCGCACCGGCGCACCGCACGGGAGTGGACTCCACTCGGCACGTTCCACCCGATGCGCGTACAGAGGGTGACAGTGCATCGGGTGCGGTGCACTCGATGCACCCCCCTTGACCAGGTGTGCCGCCGGATTCCACCCAGCCCATCGAGTGGAAAGTAACCCTTGACCACTCATGAGTTTCCGAGTGATCTTCGACGTTTCCCCTTGACCATGTCCGCTACCAACCCGGCGACGACCCGCATCGGGCCTCCGAGACACGGTGGCGGAGGGGAGATTTCTCCCTCCCGGCGCACCGCGCACTGTCACCGTCCGTAGGGGTGGTGCGTGGTGCGAACGATGCCGTGGACCCTCGCATCGCGGTGCGTTCCACCGGGTGGAAGCGCACGACACCGTCCGCACCGAGTGGGGAGTGGGGGCCATCGTGCTGCGTACCGGGTGCGGGTGGAGTCCACTCGGTGCGTTCCACCGGGTGGGGAGTGCGTTAGCTAAGCTGAGGTTGGCGACATGAAGGGCCAGGAGCGGAGCCTCAGCCTCAGCGGCCACTCAACCCTTCGCCGAGAAAGTCGAGCGGTCACCAGACTTCGCTGACACTGCTGTCCGGGCGCAGACTTCTCCTGGCATCGCAACCCTGCGATCTGCGGTGCCCGGACTTGAGTGAGATGTCCATCGCGCCCAGCGTCTCGAAGAACTCCGGGTAACTGTCGGTCCCGTCGGTGGGCCGGAGTAGGGACGCGGAGGCCCCGCACGAAACCCAAGACCGGGAGGTCGGGGGTTCACGTGCGGGGCCGCTCACGGGGTGCGGGCCGTCAGACTTCGATCAGGGCGTACGTACCCGTACCGTCCTGCCTGCCGCTGGAGTACTGGCGGATGAACTCCCCGTCCGCGTACCGGTCGTGGCCCATCATGGAGCCGGTGTACTTGTTCTGCACACCGACCATCGAGCTGCCGGGTACGTCGCGGTAGATGTAGAACCGCTGGAGGTCGTCCTCCGTGCAGGTGGCCGTCATGAGGACCGCCCGGTCGGTGGCCGCGTTCTGCTCGGCGATGGTCGCGCACCCGCCGTTGCCCCAGTTCCACAGGGACGCTTCAAGGACCCCGTTGTTCTCCGTCACGTTGCACAGCCGCCAGTTGTCCAGGTGGGCGCTGAAGATCGTCGAGGGTCGCAAGCGGACACCGTCGCTTGCCAGGACAGGGGCGCCCCAGGACAGGGGCTTGCCGGGTACGGCAAACTTGTAGACCTGGGCCTGGCAGTCGAGAGCGGCCCGCTCGCTACGCCCGGTGGCTTTGGGCTGTTCGGAGGACGTGCCGCTGGTGAGAGCCGGGCGCTGCGCGAGACGTTCCCGCTTCTGCTCCGGCGTCGGTGCGACCGCGCCCGCCGGGTGCTCGGCCTTCGCGGCGGCCGAGCCGCAGTCGAGGAGACCTTGCGCCTTGGCCATGATGCTGCCTACGGGCACCGTGTCCTGGCAGCGCACCGCGCCTTCCTCAAGGGTGGTGTAGGTGGTGAAGCTGCCGCTGCCGGCCCCCTCGGCCCACTTCAACGCCCAGCTTCCGTCGCTCTGCAGGGAGCGGTTGCAGTTGAGACTTGCGTAGGTACCGGTGACCTTCTTCGTACCCTTGTAGGCGCCGTAGTAGCCGGGCTGGTTGAAGTTCCACACGACCGCGTTCGACTCGCTGCTGGTGGAGGAGTATTCGACCTTCACGTCCAGGCCCAGGCTCGCGCCGGCGGATTTGAGGGCCTCGACGGGGAAAGTGCCCTCGATCTTGCCGCTGAGGCCGACGGAGACCGTGATGGTTGTCTCGGTGCTGGTGGTGACGGTGTGGCTGCCGGTCGTGCCCTCGGTGACGTACCAGCCCTTGAAGTGGGTGATCGTCGGGGACACTTCGGTGCTCTTGATGTACGGGTGGCGAGTGCCGAGGTCGGCCGCCGTGCAGGCGTCGCCGGGCTGGACCTGCGTGGCGGTGGCGGACTCGGCAGGTGCGGCCGCGGCCGGTGAGGAGGCAAGGCCCACGGTGGCTACGGCGGCCGAGGCAGCACAGGCCATGAGCGCTCTGACTATGCGGCTGACGGGTCTTGTGGGGTGCATCGGTGCCCTTTCCCCCTGGTTGTGTGTGCTCTGTCAAGGGGTGAACGTAGCGGCCACGGGGGTTGGGGGCCCAGAGCTGGCCAAAAGCGATCATAGAGTGGCTAATTCCGCCCCTGTCGTGCACGGGTGACGGACCGGTTTCATCCCTATCGGACCTGTACGTCACCGAACCGGGAAGGCCCCAGCAGGCGCTGTGGGGTCGGTCGCCATGTGCTCGTCGGCATGGATCGGGGAGCCGATCCGGTTCTGGTGACTTGCTGAGCGAGCCGGTATTCGTCCGCCTCGCGGATGAGTTCATGAGGGCGGATCTGGTGCGACTCGAAATGCATGTCACTCGCTCCTGCTGCTGGAGCTCCATGACGTCGGCGACCACGCGGCTGACGTTGCCGGGGCCGCCGGAGCCGCTGCCGGATCTGCCTCCAGCGTGCAGCTCACGCGCGCACGCCGATGTCCGGCATCCGATGTTCAGGTTCCGCACCGCATGCGAAGCGCACCTCCCGGATCGTGCGCACCGGCCGACCGCCTACCCCTTGTCCGGCTCCGGGTGGCCGACCGCCTATCCCTTGTCCGGGTCTGGGCGGTCGCACGTCTCTCCTTGACCAGGTTCGCTACCGGAGTGTTTCCCTTGTCAGAGCCGGTCCCGGCCGCCGATCAGGTCGCGGACAAGCAGCATTTCCTGCAAGACGGCCGGGCTGCGACACGGCGGTCCCGACTTCGCTGATGAGATCGTGAAGCTGCTGGCCGAGTACACGCGAACGTGCACACCCCTGCCGATGCTGGCCGAGAACTATGCCGACGACCGACGGGCCGATGGCTGGTCCGCGGACGATCCCCTGCTGCCGGTGGCCACCGGAGTCCTGGCCCGGCAGGCCGGGTTCAGCCAGTTCTGGTCGAGATGGTTCCCGGCTCTGCGCGGGCCGTTGGAATCCGCGGTCGCCTCGGTGGGAGTGGAGAAGATGTTCGCCCGTCAGGCTTCCGAGGTCACCACGGCGGACGGCACGTCCTCGTTGTCCTGGACCCCGCCGCTGCACCGGCTCCAGGCCGTCGCGTTAGTCGGGATCGTCCGCACAGCCGTGATCGTCGTTCTGGCCGCGGTCTCCGGGATGCGAGCGAGTGAGCTGATGGAACTGCGGGTCGGCTGCCGCCGCCTGCCCGAGGAGCCCGTCCCCGGTCTGACCCGCTACCGCATTGCCAGCAAGGTCGTCAAAGGCCAACCGCTGGGCGGCACCGACGATGAGTGGGTTGTCATCGAACCGGTCTATCGCGCGATCGCACTCGCCGAGCAACTGCACGACGACCCGCACGACGGGTCCTTGCTCTTCGGCCGCTTTGCCTTCGGCGTCCGCTACAAGTGGTTCAAGAACTGGGTCAACTCCGAAGCCGGACAACGACTTGGGCTTGCCCCGATTCCCAACGGGCCGGTCAACCTCCGGATGCTAAGGAGGACCTTGGCCCTGGAATTGGCCTACCGTCCCGGCGGCGTGCTCGCCTCCAAGATCCACCTAAAGCATGTCGTTGTCGCCACAACGGAGGGGTATGCCGACCCTCGGGAATTGCATCAGACGGGTGAGAAGTCGCAGGTCGCAAGCTCAGGGCGACGGGCTGACGGACTCCAACGCTACTGCGAACTAACCGCCTGAGCAGGCATGTTGCCAGATGGATCCCGTCTGATGCATGATCTGCCCTCCAGAAGGGATGGTCTGGAGTGGTGCATCAGCAGAAGGTGGCCCTGGCCGGGGCTGCTCAGATGGAGCTCGTGTCCGGCGTGGTCCAACTGCGTCCGGAGGACGCGATGTTCGACGCGATGCTGCGGGGCTGGAGGGCTCAGCAGAAGTCGCGAGGACTGAAGGACGAGACGATCGAGCCGCGGATGCGGCTGGCCCGCCGGTTCCTCGAGTTCGCGAACGAGTACCCGTGGCAGTGGACTCCGGCCCACCTGGATGAGTGGTCGGCGTCGCTGACGGGCGAGAAGCATCTGGCGCCGTCGACGATCCGCAGCTATCAGGGCGACGTCCGGCTGTTCACCGAGTTCCTCATCGACGCCCGCTACGGCTGGGGCCCGGCCTGCGAAGAAGCCTTTGGGGCCCACCCCGTGGCGATCGCCCATGAGTGGAACACCCTCCCTCACTTGCAGGATTACGAGGGAGACCCCGAAGCAAGGCCGTTCACCCGTGAAGAACTGCAGCGGTTCCTCGACTACGCCGACGACCAAGTCGCCCGCGCCGTGAAGACCAAGCGCAAGGGCGCCCTTGCCGCCTACCGTGACGCCACCCTCTTCAAGGTCATCTACGGCTGGGGGCTCCGCCGGACCGAGACGTCCAAGCTGGACGTCGTCGACTTCGGACGCAATCCGAAGGCTCGCCAGTTCGGCCGGTACGGCACGCTCAATGTCCGCTACGGCAAGGCAAAGAAGGGCCAGCCGCCGAGGCGGCGCAACGTGCTCTCGGTGATGGACTGGGCCGTCGAGGCTGTCGAGGACTACGTCGAGAACGTCCGCCCGCGCTTCGGATTCCCCGACCATCCGGCTCTCTGGATCACCGAACGCGGGGGACGCCTCCAGCCCGGTTCCATCAACGACCGGTTCGAGGCATACCGCGACGCCCTAAAACTCCCAAAAGAACTAGTTCCGCACTCAATTCGGCATTCTTACGTCACCCATCTGACCGAGGACGGAATCGACCGTCGTTTTATCCAGCAGCAAGTCGGCCACGACTGCGACAGCTCCACGGCCATCTACACGCACGTCAGCGACGACTTCATGAACACTGCCCTGAGCAAGGCCCTGGCCCCGGCGTTCGCCGGCGTCTGACGAGGAAGGACCCGATGATGGCCGCCAAACTCGACTACCACTGGCACCTGCGCAAGGTGATGGCGGACCGCGGGATGTTCTCCACCACTGACCTGCTCCCACCCTTGAAGGAACGCGGCATCACGCTGTCGTCGAGCCAGGTCTACCGGCTCGTCGTCGAGCGACCGGAACGACTCAGCCTGAAGATCCTCATGGCCCTGCTGGACATCCTGGACTGCACGATGGACGACCTCATCGAACCGATCGCCACGGCCGGGGCGGCGAAGAAGCCCAAGGAGGCCGCCGCAGGCGGGGCCACCACTTCTGAAGGTGTCGGCGAACTGCGGCCAAGGCGAGCCCGGATCACAGGAGTTGAGCGGTGACGGCACCTGCGCTCGCCGAGGAAGTTCTCGCCGATCCGGTCGGCCTGGTCGTGCGACTGGTCGGCAACGTCGAGAAGCACCTGGACGCCGACCGCATCCGGGACATCGTCTGCACGCTCGTACGCTCACGAGCCGGCCGCCGCAACCTCGCCCAGGCCCTGCACGACAACCCGTCGCTGCTGCAGACCGGCAAGCCACCCGCGCCGTTCCGCGTCGCCAAGCTGCTGATGGCCCTGCACGAAGCGGGCGCCCAGGACACTGCTCTTCCCCGCTGCGGCGAGTGCGGACGCCCGCGCCCCTACGTCGGCAGCCGCTCGGGCGGACGGTGGGGACGCTCGCCCTGCTTCGACACACCCGCCGTCTGCGCGGGCTGCCACCAGCAGCGGCGAGTCGTCAGCCGCGACCGCCACGGTCGGCCCCGATGCGCCAAGTGCCCCGACACCGACGGCGATCCGGTCCAGGAACTCGCCCAGATGATCACTGACCTCGACCCCGCGCTCGACGCGGACACCGTCCGGGCCGCTCTGGAGCGGTCCACGAAGCGTCCGGCCGGGCAGCGTCGACTGGCCTGGGCCGTGATCGACCGTCCCGAGCTGCTGACCGGCGCCGGGCACGAGGCCCCCACTCCGGCCGTGCTGCGGTTCATCGGCGAACTCGTCGCCGCCGGCGCCACCATCGTCGTCAAGCCGGCCTGCCCGCGCTGTCACGGAGTGAAGTCGCTGTCGAAGCTCCTGGACGGCAAGCGGATCTGCCGGGCCTGCTTCGCCAAGCATGCGGCCGTCCCCTGCGCACGCTGCGGCGCCGTCCGTGAACCCGCCACCCGCGATCCCGCCGGACAGCCACTGTGTCCCAACTGCCTGATCCGCGACCCCGTCAACCTGGAGGTCTGCGTCGGCTGCGGCCGCCGTCAGCCGGTCGCCGTCCGTCTCACCGACGGAGTCCGCTGCAACAACTGCAGGCCGAAGGAGATCAGAGAGTGCGGGCACTGCGGCCGCACCTCCCCTTGCGAGATTTCCCGCGCCACCGGGCAGCCCTGGTGCGAACGCTGCCAGCAACGATGGGCGACCTGCAGCGACTGTGGCACCGTCGCCCAAGCCCGCGGCGGCACCTGGGAGGAACCGTTGTGCGCGAAGTGCACCAACCCCGACCCCGACTTCTGGGGACGCTGCCCCGTCTGCACGACCACCTGGCAGCTCAGCCCTCGCCCCTGCCAGCGATGCGTCCTCGACCAGAAGATCCGCGACCTCCTCGGTGACGACACCGGCACCGTCGCGCCCGAACTCGCCGCCTTCCATACGGCATTGACGGACGCCGAGCGCCCGGACGTCGCTCTGGCCTGGATCACCCGGGCAAAAGCCCGGGACCTGCTGGAACGCATAGGCCGCGACGAGCGTCCCGTCACCCACGACCTCCTCGACGAACTTCCGCCGGGCAAGGTGCTGGCCCACCTTCGCAGCGTCCTCGTCGCGACGGGCGCCCTGCCACCGCGCGACGAACGGCTCGTCGCCCTGGAGAAATGGATCACCACAACCGTCCAGGCTCGCACGGACCTTGCCGAACGCCGGATCCTGCACGGCTACGCGGTCTGGCACCACCTGCGCCGGCTCCGCCGCCGCGTCAGCCACCGGCACACCACTCAACTGCAGGACATGAACGTGCGCTGCCACGTCAACGCCGCCGGCAACTACCTCACCTGGCTCGCCGGCAAAGGTCTCACCCTGGGCACCTGCACACAAGCCGACCTCGAACGCTGGATGACCAATCCCGCCTTCCGCTACCGCGACGAGACCGGCCACTTCGTCCGCTGGTCCGTACAGCACCGCCATGCCCACGACCTCACCTGCGGCGTCATCCGCTGGACCGGCCCACAGGGCACCATCGACAGCGAAAAACGCTGGGCCGACGCCCGCCGCCTCCTCAACGACAATGAGCTGCCCACCGCAGATCGAGTCGCTGGACTACTGCTGATCCTCTACGCACAGAAGATCGCCACCATCAGCCAACTCACCGTCGATGACATCGACATCACCGGCGAGACCGTCGCGATCACCTTCGGAACCTCGCCCGTCGTCCTTCCGATGCCGCTGGGCACTCTGGTCCGCGAGCTCGTCGCAACCCGACGCGGCAAGGCCAAGATCGGCACGCCGGACGACACCCCCTGGCTCTTCCCCGGAGGGCAGCCCGGCCGTCCGCTCAGCGACAGCCAGGTCGGTCTGAGGCTGCACAAGATCGGCGTTAGGCCCCAACAGGACCGATCTACCGCCCTGTTCACTCTCGCCGCCGAGCTCCCCGCCGCCCTCCTCGCCCGGATGCTCGGAGTCCACATCCAAGTCGCGGTCCAGTGGCAGAAGGCATCCGGCGGCGACTGGGCCGCTTACGCAGACGAGATCAGCCGCCGAAAGAAGGACTGATGAAAGCCTCCATAGCAATCGCGCAATTTCCCATCACCTGGGACATCGAGCAAAATCTCGCGGCCATCACCTCGCTCCTGGCAGACGTTCAGCCAGACGAGATCGTCGTACTCCCCGAGGGTGCGCTGTCTGGCTACGGCGCCGACCTCTCAGCCCTCGAACGCCTACCGCCCTCGGCCCTCGCGCATGCCATGGACCGCGTCGCAGAGCTAGCTCAGCGCAGAGCCATCCACCTGTTCTGCGGCACTTTGCTATTCGAACGTGGTGCTTGGAGCAATGCCGCCCTCTACTTCTCTCCGGACGGCACCCGCTGGACCTACCGGAAGATAAACCTGGCGATGAACGAGCGAGGCCAACTCGATGCAGGCTCTGAGCTCTCGACGCTCACGATCCACCTGGCGGGCGGACCCATCACGCTCGGCGTCCAGATTTGCCGGGAGATCCGTTTCCCTGAGCAATGGCAGCATCTAGCCGACCGCGGAGCACAGGCTTTCATCTACCTCACCCATGCAGCCAACCCCTCCGAGCCCGCAGGGGTCTGGCGGAGCCACCTCATCAGCCGCGCAGCGGAGAACCAACGGTTCGTCCTGGCAGCTAACGTGGCAGATCCTCACCAGCACTGCCCCAGCATGGTCATCTCACCGAGAGGAGAGGTCCTCGCCGAGGCGAACTCTGGCGAGTCCACCGTGATCAGAACCACGATCGACTCTGACGAGTCCGCCAATTGGTACCTCGGCCAGCGCCGACGGGACCTACTCAAGACGGGGGCGTGACCCAGATACGCCGGAAACCCGCCACGGGATGATCTTGGAGTCTTGAGGGTCTGCTACCTGCCGGAGTTGCGGGCCGGGCGGGGGCGCGGGATGCCGTCGGCGTCCTGGAGAACGACGAAGTCGGCGTGGGCCGCCTCGACGGCCTCGGGGTACACCTCTCTCTTCTCGTGCTCGGCGAGCGCGCGGTAGATGCTTGCGACGCTGGGGGCCTGTCCCTTGCGCTTGCCGGTCGGGATGATCAGGTCGGGCTGGATCTGCTCGACCGACTCGCCGTTCGCCCTGCGCCGGAGCACGGTGTGCAGCATGTCCTCGGTGATGACGGGCGGCCGGCCGCCGTGCTTGCCTTTGCGGGCGGCTGCGTCGAGTCCTTCGAGGGTCGACTCGCGGATGTTCTCCCGCTCGGTCTCCGCCATCGCCGCGAAGAACGCGAACAGCAGGCGGCCGGGCCCGCTGGGGTCGTACATCCCGGGCAGGGGCCCAGCGAGCATCTCCAGGACCAGGCCGTGGGCGGTGAGGTGGTCGGCGAGCGCGGTGAGTTCGGCGGCGTCGCGGCCCAGACGCTTCATCTCGTACACGGTGAAGATGACGCGGCAGTGCGGGGCGTGGGCCTTGATCTGGCGGGCCAGCGCAAGCGAGGCCTCGAACTGCGGGCGGACGCGTACGCGGGTGCTGATCTTCTCGGAGAACACCTTGTCGCGCGGGATGCCGTGCTTGGCGAGCGCGTCGAGCTGGGACTGGAGTTCCTGGGTGAGTGTCGAGCACCTCGCGTACCCGATGCGGATGTCGGCGGTCGGGGTGTCGGGCGCGAGGGCGAGCGGGACGGGGGTGCCGGGCCGCCACGGTCGGCCGGGCCCGCGGTCGGCGGGGGTGGGTACGCGCAGGAGCTTGGCGAGTCGGGGCACCTTGGTGAAGCGGCCGGTGTGGTAGGTGCCAGCGACCGCGCCAGAGCGCGAGCGGCACGGTGAGCCGGGGTCGGCCTTGCAGCGGGGGCAGGGGTGGCGCTCAACGTCGTCGGCGTCGCTCGGGGAAGCCTCTTGAGGGACCGTCATGACCGTGGATGCTGTCACAAACGGTTCTCAGAATTACCCCGAGCCCACCTTTGAGTGAGAACGAGTTCTGCGAACCCACCCGGCGCTTCGCGATCTCCGCGCCATCCTTTTTGATCTTGCTCGGGCAAAGGACCGTTTGCGAGAGGCGCGCAATGGAGTCGCCGCTCCCGGTCTACCCACGTCCCAGCCGGACGCTCTTACTTCAGATCGGCGAGGAGGCCGTCCAGGGCCTTCTTGAGGGCTGCGGTGTTGGCCGCATCGAACCAGGTGGTGCGGATGCGCTCGTTGTTCCCTTTGGGTGTCTCGTGGTCGGCGGCGAGTTGGCGTAGAGGGCGGGTCTCGTCGCTCAGGGAGCGGCCTACGTTCTGGAAGAGGCCGCGCACATACTGGTCCGCGGCGTCGGGGCGATGCCATGGTCGGTGGCCCACGAGGTGAGCGTGGCGAGGTAGGCGTAGTGGACGGTGAGCGTCCCGGTCAGTGCGGAGAAGACGTTGAAGGCGCCCTCGTCCGCGACGGGGAGCGCTCCGTCCAGCTGTTCAAAAAGAGAGTCCACCACCGGGTGCGAGGGGCAGGTCACGGTGACGGAGCGGCGCTCGCGTATGGCGGGCAGCGGGATGGCGTGGACGATCGGGGCGCCGGTGGCGAGGGTTCGGCGCAGGTCGTCGGTGGCGACGCCGGCCATCAGGTTGACCACGGTCTTGTCGTCGTCCACCTTCAGCCCGGCGAGTGCCTCGTGGTGGTCCTGGCGGCACACGGCGATGATCACCACCTCGGAGCGGTCCAGCACCCCCTGGTTGTCGGCGCACACATGGACACCCTCGTAACGCTCGGACAGTTGGGCGGCGGTGCGGGCCCCCGGGGAGAGAGGAAGACGTCTGGCGACGTACCGCCCCCGTTGCGCAGGCCCTCGACGATGGCCCGGCCGATCTCGCCCACTCCGATGATGCCGATGCGCTGCACTGTGTCTTCCTCCATGGTGCGCGGTAGTCGTGACTTGTGTTGGTGCGGGTCTGTGCGGTCGCGATGGTTTCCGTCGGCTCCTCACGTACGGAGTCGAACGGAACCGACGTCACGTCAGTCGGGGTCTTCTCCACAGCAATGTGACCGCGACGATGCCCGCCAGACAGGGAATCATCCCGGCCCAGCCCAGCTCCGGCGGCAGGCCGGTCGCGCCGGAGGTGTCCTTGGTCAGCAGCCCGGCCAGCCCGACGCTGGTGCCGAGCATGAACATCACGGTCGCGGCGGGGCGGGCCCACCACTTGCCTGCTTTTACAGCCCAGGCTGTTGCGAGCCAGGCGAGGACGCCGAGCGCTCCGATGACGGACAACACGACCAGGTAGGTGGTGGCGGCCGAGTCGACCCGCGCCTGGGGGTACGTGGGATAGCCGGCGCGGATGTGGTCGGCCAGCAGATGGGTGGTGCTGTGGTCGACGTACGGGGCGATCGTCACGAGGACAGTGAGCGCCAGGCCTGCGTACATCGCTCCGAGCGCCCCTCGTGCACAGAGTGGCTTCTTCATCAGGGTGCTTCTCTCTTCTTGGCCGATCAGGGCGATGCCGTGGTCGCTGCATTGGGTCCCCTGGGCCCCGGTGTCGGGGACGGCGGCTGCGATGCCGCCGAGGTCGGTCGCGGTCAGGCGCAGGTCGAGGGCAACCAGGTTGCCGCGCAGGTGCGGGCGGCGGGAACTGCCAGGGACCGGTCGTCAAGACCTGTGGAACGGATGAGTTCGCCTATTGGTTCTGTTGGTCCGCGTCGAGTAGTTCGGTGAGGCGGCGAACCGCGAAGGAGACCAGCGGCTGCACCGGGATCAGTCGACATGGGGCGTCGCCGACCATTGCCTCCTCGATGCCGGCCTGCTCCTCGAATTCGCGGCCGATGGCGGGGAAGTACCTCCCGTTGTCGTTGCCTACGTCGAGCGTCTCGACCCACACCCGCTCTCCGTCGAGGTCCCGTGGGAAGCGACGGACCTTCAGGCGTGGGTTGGGTGTGAGTGTTTCGGCGTAGTGCAGGAAGGTGTTGCGGTCGTGGCCGACCCCCACGAGGAGGATGTGGCCCTCGAGGTCGTTCAGACGGCCGAACGGCGACGTGGGGCCGACCGCGAATCCGAGCGTCTGACGGCGAACGATATCGGCTGCCTGAGCGCCGATGGCGGCGACGGACGCCTGCGGATGCGAGCTACGCACGCTCTCGGGCAAGGAACGCAGGTGTTCGGGGACGGCGCCCATGCCGGTGGATGGCAGGTCGGGATGAAAGGTGGGTACGGCCGCGCGCCGTTCGATCACCGCGGCATCGGGGATACCGACGCGATCGGGGTCGGGATCGGTGACCTGCCAGGTGAAGGTGGGAGCGACGAGCGTTCCGGTCGGGCCGAGTACGGTGCGCAGGCTGCCGATCACGGTGGCGGCTCCGCCGTCGACGCGGCCGATGCTGGACAGAGACGAGTGCATGATCACGGACATGCCTTCTTGGACCCCGACCTTGCGCCAGCCCTCCACCAGGTCGGTGTTGGTCAGCCCGTCGGTTCGCGGCTCGGTCATTCGCATGCTTGAGGATCTCCGTCTTCAGGGTGGTGGGGTGCATCGCTCCTCCGTCACCTGGCCAGCGCCGTGCGGAGGAACGCGAGGATCTCCGCTCGGGCAGCCCCGGCCTGTGGTTCCACGCCGGGCATGGCGAGGAACGCGTGCCTCGCGCCCGGGTATTCGGAAAGCCGCACGGGCGTCCCGGCCGCGTGGAGCCGCTCGGCATAGCGGCGGCCGTGGTCGGCGACCGCGTCCTGGGTGGGCACCACCACGAGCGCGGGGGCGAGTCCGCTCAGGTTGTCGGCGTACAGGGGCGAAAGTGTGCCGGCATCGGTTCCCGGCGGGACGGCGAGCCGCTGGAAGAGCCGCAGTTGCGGCAGGGCGTGGGTCGGGCTGTATGCGTACTCGACCACCGACGGGTAGTCGTACATCGTCTCGGTCACGTCGATGGCGGGGTTGACCAGCACCTGCGCTTTGAGCTCCAGGCCGGTCTTCCGGGCCCGGATGGCCGTCAGGGCGCTGATCAGGGCGCCGCAGCTCTCGCCGAAGACGGCCGTGCGCGCTGGGTCGACGCCCCACTGCGCCACGTGCTGCAGCACGTGCTGCAGCACGTCCCAGGCGTCGTCGGCGGCGTTCGCGAGCGAGCTGTCCGGGGCGAGGAGGCGGTGCTCGACCGAGACGACGAGCGCGGGCAGCACCGCGGCGAGGTGGCTGTTGGTCCAGTCGCACTGCACGGCCGTGCCCACGAAGCTGCCTCCATGGACATGGACCACGAGCGGCAGGTCGGTTCGGGCTGTGGTTTCGTCGTCTCCCGTCGAGGCCGGCCGGTAGACCCTGACTGGTAGGTCGCGGCCGGGCAGCGCGATCTGCTGCCAGTCGATCGCGGCGCCGGGGTCCGGTTCCCCGGTGATCGCCCGCATCGCGCTGGAGGCCCGGAAGCGGTTCTCCGCGTTGCGGTAGGCGAGTAGTTCCTCGGCCGTTATCGCCGAGAAGTCCGGCTCCGGCGGCCGCTCCGTGTCAGTGACCTCACCCATATCTCCTCCTCCGTCAGATTTGTGGACCGACGATCTGAAACCTACGTCGTAGGTTTGCTTTCCCGTACGGTAATTTCTACGGCGTAGGTTTGCAAGGGAGGGAGTGGACATGGCCAGACGCACTCAGGGCACTTCAGCGGGACTCGACCGCGAGCGCATCGCCGCCGCCGCCGTAGCACTGGTCGACCGCGACGGCCTGGAGCGCTTCGGGGTACGACGACTCGCACAAGAGCTCGAGGTCGACCCGATGTCGATCTACCACCACATCAAGGGCAAGGCGGCACTGCTGGACGCGATGTCCGAGGCGGTGCTCGCCGAGGTGGCGGCCGCCGCGGACGATGACACATCCCACCACTGGGAGGAAATCGCCCGCCGGACGGCGCACGGCTACCGCGAGATGGCCTACCGGCACCCCCAGGTGTTCCCGTTGCTGGTGACGCGCGCCCAGACCTCGCCGGTGGCCGTCTCCGCCCTGGAGGGACTGGTCACCGCGATGCGTGAGGCCGGCCTGCCCGACCAGATGGTCGCGGACGCGCCCATGGTGCTGTTCAGCTTCCTCAACGGCCACCTGCTGGCACGCACCAGCGACGGGCCTATCGCTGTGCCCGCGTTCGACGCCCCCGCGTACCCGGCGATGGCCGCGCTCAGCCCGCTCATGGCCGACTTCGGATCCCTGACGGAGTTCGACCGGATGCTCGACACCGTGCTCGCCGGGATCAAGGACCGGGCCGCCCCCTAGGGCCCTGCCGGTGTCCGACGCGGGCGCGCAGGTTGTGTGGCAGGCGGTACCAAGGAGTCCGGTCCCGCTTGGCCGCATAACGGTGTTGTCAGCCCTCGTCGTTCCTGTAGCACCTCCAGGAAGGGCTGGCTCGACGACCGCTCGCGGCTGGCCGGGACCACGGCGTTGCCGGCCACGGCCTTCGGGCTGGTGGGCGGTTTACGCGGCCTGGCCGAAGCCTGCGGCTCTCGGGTCGTCGCCGCGCAGCGGGCTGAAGTCGACGTCCAGGTACGGGTTGTACGCCTCGGGCTCAAGGCGGAGTTCGTGGGTGGAGTACTCGCCGAAGCGGCGGATGTGCTCGGTCAAGTATGGCGAGATGTGGGCCAGGTCCTCGGGGTCGATTACGTGCCCCTCCTCCTGGAGCTGGCGCACGATCTCGGCGATGTCCAGGGCATTGTGGAAGATCACCGCATTCGTGAGCAGAGCGTTGAATTTCGCGGTCTTCTCCTGCTCGACGGGGTCGTTGTCGGTGATGACGCCGCTGTTGCCGAACCCGATCCACTGGGAGAACCCGTTGAACGCCTCGACCTTGTTCGTGGCCGCGGTGACCCGACGGCGCAGCGGGGCGTCCGAGAGGTAGCGCAGCAGCTGGACGGTGCGGATCACGCGGCCGACCTCGCGGAAGGCGGTGTACGTGGCGTTCTTGCGCGAGCCCGCGCGCAGACGCCGCAGCAGCAGGGTGGATGAGATGGCCCCCTCCCGTACGGAGATCGCCACCCGCATCAGGTGCCGGAACTGGGACTCGATCAGGTCGAAGTCGATGACGTTGCGGCCGCTCTCCCCGAACAGCGCGTCGATATGCACGTACTCCGCTCTTTTCGTGGGCCGGTAGAAGGTGAGGTCCTTCCAGTTCCTGATCCTGGGCATCAGGTCGAAGCCCAGCAGGTGCGCGAGCGCGAAGACAGGGAAGCTCTGCCCCTGCGTATCCGCGTGCACGGTGGCCGGCTTCAGCTCGCTCGTGTTCTTGAGCAGGCCCTCGATGATGTAGACGGCCTCCCACACCCCGCACGGGATGAAGTGCGTGAACAGCGCGATGTACGTGTCGGAGATGTGGTGGTAGGCGATGCCGCCCGGTTTGCCGTACCGCACCGACGTCTCCGACAGCAGGTTGTTGAGGTAGGTGTCCATGTGGGTGCCGTCCGCGGCGACCGTGGAGCCGTCGCCCCACGCCTGGGAGATGTCCAGTCGGGCGTGCGCGTTGACCAGATCGGCGATCGCCTCATTGAGGGTCGGGATGGAGAAGTGCCGGTTCGCGGCCAGTGACAGCTCGTGCCCGCTCACGCCGGGGATGTGGCGGGCGGCCTCGTAGGGACCCATGTTGGTGCCCTTCACGAAGGTGGTGATCACGTAGCGGCCGAAGGGGTCCTTCAGCTTCGGCTCGTTGCCGGAGGCGGGGCCGAAGCGGCGCCACCACTCCACCCAGTACGCCGTGCGGGAGATGATCCCGATCAGCGAGCGCTCCGGCATCCGGGCCTTGATCTCCTGCTCCAACGCCTTCGCCGAGGCCCGCTGGCCCTCGGAGCGGTGGGCCTTAAGCGAGGGGACGCCGGTCTCGGGGTCGATGACCAGGCCCTCGTTGTCCGGGTATCCGGCGTCCGCCGTGGCGGCGGCCACGCTCAGCTTGTCCTCCAACTGGCGGCGGAAGGAGACTGCGTCGTACGGCACCGCGTCGCCGGGCTCGGCGAGGCCGACCTCCACCAGGTAGTCGCCCAGCTTCGCCTCGACGTCCTCCCACGGCAGGAGCTGTTCGCTCCAGTCGGCGTACTCCTCGGAGCCGGCCACCGCGACGTCGCCGGTGCGCAGTTCCTCGGCGAGCGCGGCGAACATCATCGCCTCGAAGTGCTTGCGGACGAAGGCGCCGGGCCGGTTCTTGTCCCGAACGGCCTTCTGCCAGTTCAGCGTGGCGAACGAGATGTCGACCGGACGGCCGTCCTCGTGGCGTTCGGGGATGTAGTCGCGGGAGGTCTTGTACCGGCGGGCGTGCGCGAGGGCGTCCAGGACCCGGTTGTCCTCGGAGGTGGCCGTGAGTTCCAGGCGGCTGGTCAGGTCGTACATCGTGGAGCGGTCCTTGAGCAGGTGCCCGTACAGCAGCACCTCCCAGTAGTTACCGTGGTGGGCAGCGACCTTCTCGATCTGCTCGTACTGCCCCTCGAACCCGCCGAAGTCGTCCACTGCTGCCGCAGGCACTCCCAGGGCACCAGCCTGCACCCGCAGGGCCTTCGCTATCGTGTGCAGGGCGGGCGCGAGCCCGTCGCCGAGCCGTGCGGCGACCGTGTCGGCCTGCGCGTCCTGGCCGAGTTCCCCGACCGTCGCCAGGATCTCGGCGGTCAGCGCTGCCGCCTTCTCGCGTGCGGCCTGGACGGGGCCGTCGGTGTCGATGTGCTGGAGCACGGTGCGGTAGTTCCCGATCAGCGCCTCGACGATGGCCTGCTGTTGCTCCCGGATGCTCTTCAGCTCCGCCTTAGCCCGTTTGACCTGTAACGCGATCCGCTTGCAGAACATCGTGGTCAGGTCATCACGGGCCCGCATTCGCGCCTTGCGGACCAGGCACACCAGCAGCGCGAGCCGCTTGACCAGGTTGCAGTCCCGCAGCCCCGGCGCGTCCGCGGCGTCTGCCTCCCCGGCGAAGTCCATGATCTTCCCCGAGGCGACGCCGGTCAGCCACACTCCGGTCTCGCCCAGCTCGTCCACCCACCCCAGGTGCTCGGCCTGGGCGCGGAAGTGTGACCAGGTCGGGGCCTTGGCCGACTGCTTCAGCTTGTTGTACTTCGTGGTGCCGGACTCGTCCTTCTCTGACAGCAGGGCCAGCAGCCGTTCCCGGTGGGCCTCGCTGAGCTGGTCGTAGATGCCCATGCAGATCGAGGCGTTCACCTCAGTGCGGGCCTTCGCCGCGAGGGTGTCCAGCGTGGTGAAGCCCGGCAACTCAAGACCGGCCTCGACGACCTTCTCCAGCGCGATGTTGATCAGGTCCGCCGGGCGGTTCTTCGAGACGGCCTCGCTCCGCATCACCGTCTCGGCGATCTTCCGGGCCTTCGCCTTGTCGTACGACAGCCCCGTCCGCTGGCGTACGGCAGTGCGCTGCCGCTCCGCCGTACGGTTTGCCGCCCTCGGAGTGGTGCTCTCCGGCAGGTCCACCGCGCGGCGCACGAAGTCGACGACCGTGTCCGGGATCTCGTCCACCTTCGGGAAGCACCCCATGCGCTGGTACGACTTCAGTGCGAGCAGTTGGGCCAGCAGGTGTTCGTCACAGTCGGTCCGGGCAGCGGCCCACTCGACCTCGTCACGGCTTGGTGCGAAGAACAGATGCAGCTCGTGCGCGGTGATCAGCCGCTTGAACCGCGGATACGCGGTCCTCTCGATCGAGGTCACAACCCACCCCGTTTCAGACGAAACTCAACATCACCATCAACGATGCTGGGCTGAACGGGTGACGGGGCGGGGTACTCATCAGTCCGAGATCATCCCGTGGCGGGTTTCTGCCGTATCTGGGTCACACCCCAAGACGAGCTATCAAGATCGAACAAACGTATAGCAATGGGACGACTGGAGGGCCGCTACGGCCAGGCATTCCGAGAGTTCCAATACCCGACTCCACCATTAGCGCGCCCCGGCGGAGCACAGGCCGAGCTGCTGGCCGAGGTGAACAAGCGCGAGAGCGACCGCAACCTGGATCTGGTCCTGGCCGAGTTCCGCAACTATCAGCAAGGCATCCTGCCAGCCGGTCCAGGAGCTCAGAGCCTCACGGAGTTCTTCGCCAGCATCGACGAGAAGCTCGACCCGGCAGCAGCGTCGGCGCCGAAGACGCAGCGCAGTGACCGCGACGTGCTCAACCTGCTGACCAAACGAGCCAAGGTCCTCCACCTCGGACCCGCGAACTACTGCTGGTTCACCGACCCGTCCCGGGCGCTCTGCCTCAGACTCGCGGGCACCCCCACCGCGGACCGTTCCGCTGATCGGGATGTGTGACTCCGCCCGCTGCCCGCAGGCCACCCACCACCCCGGTCACCGCCCCGTCTGGGCCGAGCACGCCGAACGCACGGAGATCTTCCTCGGCCAGCTCGGCGCCACCCGCAAGACCGAACGCACCCGACTCCAGGCCCACTACGACCGAGCCCTCCGCGTCGTCGCCGAGATCGACGCCGCCGGTGCCACCATGGACGAGGAGTCCGCATGAGAATCTCCGCAGCCCAGCGGACCGAGAACGAGAACCGCATCCGGGCCGCCATGGACCGGCTCCTTCGCGGCGAGATCCCGCCCGGCGGAAAGTGCGACATCAAGACCCTCGCCAGTGAGGCCGCGGTCGACCGCACTGCGTTCTACGGCAGCCGCCCCTACGCTCACCTCCGCCTTGAGTTCGAGCGACGGGTCCAGGCGCTTCGGGACGCCGGCGAGATCCCTGACCCACGCGAGGCCCAAATCGCCCGGCTCAAAGCGGAGGTCGCCAAGCTCAAGGAGCGACTGGCCCAGTCGGAGCAAACGATCGACGAGCTCACGGACTTCCGCAGCCAGGTTCTGGCCAGGCTCACCGCCCAGCACGAGGAAATCGTCCATCTCCGGGAGACCGCCGCCGGGACAGGCCGCGTCACCCGGCTCCCCGCGGCCCGAAGCGCCACATTTGGATCATGCAGCTGAATCTGGCTCACTCAACCATGGGCGCTGCAGCGGAACCGGGACTGTCAGCCCTCGCTGCTACGGTCCGCGGATGACAAAGATCGTGCCCTATACCAGCGGCGAGAAGGAAAGCCTGCACGCCAGCCTCGATCGGCACCGCGATGCGGTGCTATGGAAGCTCGACGGCCTCGACGATGAGGCACTGCGGCGACCGATGACTCCGTCAGGAACCAACTTGTTGGCCCTGGTGAAGCACTTGGCGACCGTCGAATACGGGTGGTTTTGCACAGCGTTCGGACGCGAGACCGAGCCGTTCTGGTTCGATCCCTACACCGAAGATATGAGCGTGGAGCCGAATGAGGCCACCGCAGACATCGTGGAGTTCTACGGCCGTGCCCGAGCCGCTGCCGACAAGGCGATCGAAGAACACCAACTTGACGACCTCGGCACATCCTGGAACGGCAACACCGTGTCCATGCGCTGGGTGCTGATTCACATGATCGAGGACACCGTGCGACACGCCGGCCATATGGACATCGTGCGAGAGCTCATCGACGGAGCAACCGGCGATCACCCGCGGGACTGACAAGGTCTGCCGCCGAGGCCGACCGACGGGTGGACCCGGTGGGACCCCCGGAAAGGGGGGTCGCCACCCCCAAAAAAGAACCCGGAAAAGGGGCCCCCCCCAAGCGCAACG
>NZ_JBHWIY010000032.1:45192-88654 GCF_042731715.1 Streptomyces sp. NPDC059832
GTCCACTCAGGTAGGGAGGTGGGAAGGGCGCAGGGAGAGAAAACCGGAAACCCCCATAGATAACCAGGCTTTCCCGCTACTCCCCCTCCCTCCCCTTCCCCCTCTCCGGCACTCATGACGGTGGGCGTCACCGCTCCGAAAGGAGAACCAGGGAAGTGATCCCCATCACGGCGACGTCATCGCAATGCAACACCCACGAGCACCAGCGTTGCGAAAGCTACATCCGCAACGGTGCAGGCCAATGGCAACACGACATCGTCCGCACACGGCCTCTGCGGACACAAGGCACACCTTCGCCCTGAAATGGTTCTCCATCCTGTCCCTGCTGGAAGAGCGACGGCTGGAGGGATTCACCGCGGAGGAGATTGAAGACTTCCGCGACCAACTTGGCGACATCTGGCTACAGTTGGCGATCTTGCTCGGCCATAAACACCCGGACACCACCCGGGAGCACTACCTGGAGCCCTTCACGGGGCTGCAATTGTCCTACCTGATGTCGCTGCTCGATGACGACGAACAGGCCGGCGTCGACTCGCTGGTGCGCACCTTCGCCCGGCACGGCGGCTCCACCATCATGCCCATTGCCGCGGCGGCCGGTCCAGGAGGTGCCCTGTGAGCGGGCGAGGGCGAGGGGGTCAACGAGCAGCCCAGCCATCCCCAGGCTGGCAGCCTCCTGAGCGGCTGCCCAGCGACGGGGACCAAACCACGGTGATCTTCTACGAGGAACAGAGCGGCAAGAGCCACATCCTCGACTTCTCGCCCTTCCCGGCACCGCTCGTGATGCAGCAGTGGATGGCCGCGTTGCTGGCGGCCCGGTGTGGTGCGCGCGGCGGCAGCAAGCGCCTGGCGACGGCGAAGAGATACCACTGGATACTGCACCGCTTCACGGTGGTGCTGTCGGAGGCCGACCGTGTGCCAGCGACGCCGGGCGAGTTGGCGCCCGAGCACTTCCAGATATTTCGTGACCGGTACGAGGACCATCCGACGAGCTTGCGGTCACATCTGCAAGCACTGCGGCGGCTCATGCGCAAGCGCGAAGAGCTGACCGACGAAGCCCGTCACGATCTCCTGCGTACACGGCTTCCCGCCGCCACGACGGCGACGCAGGTCATGGCGTACAGCGACCACGAGTGGCAGAAGATCACGACCATGCTGCGCCGCGATATCCGTGTCAGCCGGGACCGCATCCGTGCAGGGGTGCGCCTGCTGGCCCGTTTCCGGGGCGGTGAACTCATACCAGGCAGCAGGGAGGAGGCCCTGGGAAGGATGCTGGACGTGTTCGCCACCACGGGGGATCTGCCCCGGAACGAATCCGGCGCCCTGCGGGACGAGGTGTCACGGCTCGGCGGCGCCATGGCCATCAGTGGCATGCTGAGCCTCACTCGCGATGAGTCGACGGCCTTCGCGATGCTGCTGAGCGCGCTGACAGCGGAGAACTTCGGCACCGTCAAGACGTGGCCAGCTCTGCACACCCGGCCCGACGGCGGTGTGACGACGCAGGCAGTGGCCTTGGTCGAGGAGACCAAACCGCGCCGCGGCCCCGACCGGGAGCACATGGTCGCCGCACTCGAGGATCTCCCCGCCTCACTGCGCGAGCTGGCCGAATCCGAGGACGCCGAGCCCCGGCTCTTCCACTCGCCGCTGCGGGTGTACCAGCTGCTGCTGGAACTGACGCAGACCGCTCGCCGCCTCAGCGGAGAGACCCGCGCGTTCATCGCCTACAGCCCCAGGAGCCGTCCGGCGTTCAACAGGGACATGTGGAACACCGAGGTGCACGTGAAGCACTGGAGCCAGACACGGGGCTTCCCCTCCATGCGCAAAGCTGTTGCCGGAGGGCTGCCCGCCGTACAGGTGAGGCGGATGAGACCAGACTGCGCTGGAACTGAAGCGGCGCCCGGTCGCCCACAGCCGCGAAACGTTGCGGGACCACTACCTGAAGCGCAGCCGCACCGTGCAGGAGCAGAGCCGCTCCGTGGTCGCCAAGGCACTGCGCGAACAGGTCGCGAAGGCACGCACGGCAATGGAAGTCCCGGTGTTCACACCGGACTTCATCGACCGCGCGGCTCAGGATCCGGAAGCAGCAGCGGCTGAGGCCGGGCTTGACTCAGAAGTCCTGAAGGGTCTGTTGGCCGGGGAGCAGGACACGGTGCTGACCGGATGCATCGATCACCTTGCCGGGCCTGACGCGCCGCCGGGGATACCGTGTACGGCTTCGTTCTTTGCGTGTCTTGGGTGCAAGAACGCCCGCGCTCTCCCACACCAGTTGCCGGTCCAGATCGATGTCCGCGACCGACTTCTCGCCACACGCCCCAACTCCGATCCCACGACCTGGCGCGCGAAATACCAAGCGGCCACCGACCGGCTCGAGGACATCCTGCGTCACTACACCCCTGCCGAGCGCGAGCAAGCCCGCGCCAAGCTGGGGGACGGTCAGAGCGAACTGATCGACGACCTGCTGAGCGGAAGGCTGGATCTTCGATGATCGCCCCCTCGGTACCCTTGGCCACCCCCGCGTCGGGGAACGGCAGGCTTTTGGACCAGACGCTCTGGCCGGCCGACGACGTCCTCATCCTCCGCAAGCGGCCGGTACGGATCGGCACTCCGCCCTCGCGCATGTCGCGATTCGGCGACGAGCTATGGCATGTCCAGCCGGCCCACCCTGACGCGCACCTTCAGACTTCGGCCATCTCCTGGTCCAGCTTCCCCGCCGCACTCCGTCAGCATTTCCGCACGTTCTTCCTGGCCGCCCTGGACCACCCCGTCCCGGTAGAGCCGGGCGGACGGCAACGCCCCGCCGAGCAGGCAAGCGTCGGCAGCTTCCCCTACTGGGTCATCGACATGCGGGTCCTGGCGCTCTGGCTGGACGAACAAAGGTTCCACGACCTCTCCGCGGTACGCGACGCCGATCTGGAGACCTTCCGCACCTACGTGCTGGGCCTGGACCGCAATGGCCGCCGAAAGTCGGACCTGATCACTGCGGTGCGTCTGCTGTGGATCTTCAGCGAGCACATGCCCGCCCAGTGCCGCCTCGACTGCGACTTTCCCTGGGCAGGCCAGACCGCCAAAGAGGTCGTCGGGGCACCGGCAGGGACGGGGCGGGAGAACAAGACCCCCCGCATCGCCGACGACACCATGGAGGCCCTTTTGGCCTGGGTCCTGGTGACGATCGAGGAAGTCGGCCCCGACATCAGGGACGCCTGGCACGAGTACCAGCAACTGGAGGCCGGGAACCACCACTCTCAGGCCCGTTACACCGGGACGCGGGAGGAACGGCTTCGCGCGTACCTCTCGCACTGCCACCAACTGGGCATCGCCCTACCCGGCCATGAAGGCGGAGGAGTCAACCATGGACACATCAAACGACTCATGGGCATCCCGAAGGCACACCGCCAGGGAGTGTCCGCGTCCATGATGGGTCTCCTTGTCGACAGCGGCCTGCCAGTCGCGCCCTTCACCGGTGTCGGTCGCATCACCGGGCAGGTCCATGGCCGCCCCTGGCGTAAGCACCCCATCACCGTCGGGGAACTCCCCACCCTGGTACGCCTATTGTCTGCCGCGCTGTTCACGGCGGTCTGCTATCTCTCCGGAATGCGCCCCGGTGAGGTCCTAAATCTCCGCAGGGGATGCCGTGATACAGACGACGAGACGGGCGAGCTCCTGGTGCACGGCTTCCGCGGCAAGGGCTTCGACCGCGTCCCCGACCAGTCGGAAGCTTCTGAACCCCTGCGCCCGTGGGTCGTCGTGGACGTGGTGCACGCGGCCATCGGCTTTCTGGAAGAGCTGCACGAACTGCCGTTGCTCTTTCCCGCGAGCCTGATCCACGCCCACGATCGGCGTCCCGCCACGGTCAATGCCCGCCAGGGCACCGCAATGAACGGCGACATCCAGGATCTGATCTCCTGGATCAACTCCATCTACCGTAGGACGGATGGTGGTGCCCCCATCCCCGCTGATCCTGCCGGCCGCATCAACGCCACCCGCTACCGTCGCACCCTCGCCCGCTTCATAGTTCGCAAGCCACGGGGACTGATCGCAGCTGCACTGCAGTATGGTCATGTCCATACAAAAGTGACTCTGAGCTACGCCGGGTATGCCGACCCCTCCTGGCTGCACGACATCGCCGTGGAGAAACTCGAGCACATCATCGACCAGGTCGAACAGGACAGCGGGCGCCTCGCGGCCGGCGAGCACGTCAGCGGTCCTTCTGCCGACGAATACCGGGTCCGCGTGGAGCGCACCATGTCGTTCGAGGGCAGGGTGGTGACGAGCGCCGGCAGCGCGGAACGCCTTCTGGAGCAGACGGATCCCGCGATCTATCACGGGCAGGGCATGACCTGCGTATGGCGCGCGGCCACGGCCGCCTGCCGTAAGGCCAAACTCGCACTCGGGCTGCCGGACGACGACACACCGGACGAGTCGGAGTGCCGATCCTCGTGCGCCAACCTTGCCTACACCGACCGCGACATCGAAGACGTACAGCGACGCCGCGAGCGGCATCGGGCCGACGCGACCGACCCGCTGGCCCCCAAGCCGCGGCGCGACCGCGCGGCGGCCCAGGCCGCGCAGCTGTCGGGGATCATCGACCGCCACCACGTACAGGGTGTCCTTGGCGCTGAGGAGCGGACCGTATGAGCCGTCGCCCCCGGGACCTGGAAGCCGAACGCACCGCGCTTCGAGCCGCAGCCGATCGCCTCCTGGCCGGCACGCCCCTGCGCTCAGCCTCCGGGAGACTCACTGCCACGAGCTGCTGCGCGAGTCCGGTCTCCGGCGAGATGTCGCCTACGGCGACCACAAGGACCTCGTCGAGGAGTTCCAGGCGCGGGTGAAGGCGCAACACTGCACTCCCTCCGCGATGCAAGAACTCGCAGAACGGAACGCCCAGCTGAAGGGCCAGCTGGCCGACGCCACCAAGGTGCTGGTCCGCGAGCAGAAAGCCAGCGCCGCGCTCCGGCGGATCATTGCCGAGCTTGATCTGGAGCTCCACCAGGCTCAGAACGGCCTCGAACATGAAGGAAACGTCACTCGCCTTCCGGCTCCGCGGCGATCAACACCACGTCGATGACGGATCCTGCAGCGTCAGCTTCCAGGCAATGAGGCCCCACCCCTCGCTCCGTCACCCTGCCAGCAGTGCCTACGCCGGCTTCTCCGGACGCACAGGCTCGCCAGAAGGTACACCGTCAACTGCCAACGTCCGTACATCAGGAGCAAAATGAAGGTGTCATTCAACAGAATCTGGGTAGCCGACCAGATTTGGGACGAGGTAGTGGCCTATTTCACATGGCGGCCCTCCGTCGCGCTGTCGATCTTGAACCCCCTTGTCACACTTCCCCGTCTTTTCCTTCTCGATACCTTCACGTATGCATCACATAAGTGATGTGCACACAGCAAGAGACCGAGGGATGATGACGGTTCATATACCCGCGCGATCAGGGCGCGGTCGGCCATGGTCCAGCAGGAGTCTGCGTTTCATAGCGGGCACGCTCACGCTGGCCCTGTCGGTCACGCTGGTCGACGGTGCGAGCCCGGCGGACGCCGCGGCGTCCAAGGCACCTGCGGCGCCGAAGAAGTCGGCGGCCACGCAAGCAGCGGACATCCCATCTGCGCGGGTTGCCGCGCGGCTGTCTGGTAAGCGTGTGGAGGCGCTCTCGGAGCGGACCGAGACGTCCACGACCTGGGCCAACAAGGACGGTTCGCTCACTACCGAGCTCGCCGCCGGCCCGATCCGGTTCGAAGACGAAACCACTGACGGGTGGCGGGACGTCGATCTCGAACTCGTGCAGGGCTCTGACGGCTCGGTCGAGCCTATTGCCCACCCCCGCGGACTGAAGCTCGCGGGCAAGACCGGCACTCCGCCAAAGTCACTCAAGGCGGCGCAGGCATCCACCGCTACCGACCTGGTGACGCTCGGTGAGGGCGAGCAGCAGATCACGCTGCAGTGGAAGGGCGGCCTGCCCGCGCCGAAGCTGGACGGCACACGGGCTGAATACGTCAACGCCGTGCCCGGCGCGGACGTGGTGGTCGAGGCGACCCGTACCGGATTCGAGCAGTTCGTCGAGATCAAGCAGAAGCCTGCCACCGACGGCTACACGTACACCCTGCCGCTCAAGGCCAAGGGCCTGAAGGCCAAGCAGCAGGCAGACGGCAGCGTGCTGTTCACGGACAAGAAGAACAAGAAGCAGGCCCTCATGCCTGCGCCGGTGATGTGGGACTCCACCGTCGATGAGCGCTCCGGTGAGCACACCCGCCGGGTGCCGGTCGCCATGAAGGTGGTGGCCAAGGGCTCCAGCGTCGACCTGGTGATCACCCCGGATGCGGAGTTCCTCGCCGACCCGGCCACGAAGTACCCGGTGACGGTGGACCCCTCCACCTCGTCCCTGTCCAACGTCTTCGACACCTACGTGCAGCAGGGCGAGACCGTCGACTGGTCGAGCGACGTCGAGCTCGACCTGGGCAATCCGGGAACGAAGAACGCCGACGGCACGCCGCGCACAGCGCAGTCCTTCATCTCCTGGAACACCTCCCCTATCCAGGACGCCTTGATCCTGGACGCGAAGCTGTCCTTGTGGAACTTCCACTCGGGCAACAACGTGGACTGCAAGGCGTATCCCTGGGAGGTGTGGTCCTCGCCCGCGGCCTCCACGTCCAGCCGGTGGACCAACCGGCCGACGATGACGGCCAAGAAAGCCACCTCCACCGAGACGCGCGGCAACACCTCGTGCACCACGCAGCCCGACGGGTGGATCAACGCCAACGTCACGACCCTGGTGCAGGAGTGGGCGTCAGCCAAGGCCACCCGCGGTCACATGGGGCTGCGAGCCACTGACGAAAGCGTGATTGCCCAGTGGAAGCGGGTCAACTCCGCGAACGCGGCCTCGAACCCGCCGAAGCTGGTGGTCAATTACAACTACCGGCCGCGCACCGGCACGAAGCAGGAAGCCGGCCCGCCGTACTTCTCCTACGGCGGCGCCTACGTGGTCAACACCACAACCCCAACGCTGCGGGACACGTTCGTCGACCCCAACGGTGACAAGGTCAACGGCACCTTCCAGATCTTCGAATCCGCCACCAACACCCAGGTCGGCAACGTCATCGTCTCCCCCTGGGCGAACTCCGGACAGGTCGCCTCCGTGACCGTCCCTGCCGGTGTGCTGGCCAACGGCAAGACGTACAAGTTCCGTACCAGCCCGTACGACGGCACGCACTACAACCTGGGCTGGTCGGCGTGGAAGACCTTCACGGTCGACACGACCGCGCCGTCCGCCCCCACCGGCATCACGTCGACGGACTACCCGTCGAACGCCTGGGTCAAGGGCGCCGGCCAGGCTGGCATCTTCAATGCCACGCCGCCCGCAGCTGACCACAACTGGCTTGAGTGGTCGCTGGACGGCGTGAACTGGACCAAGGTCGCCACCGGCGGTACCTCGGGAGCGAAGGCCATCTCGGTCACCCCGGCGAAGGACGGCACCCACACCCTCCTGGTACGCGCGGTGGACAAGGCGGACAACAAGTCCGAGGCCATCGAGTACACCTTCCGCGTCGGCCCGGGTGGCTTCGTCCAGCCGGCCGACGGTGAACGCACCGCACGCCGCCTGGCGCTGGTCGCCGAGGCCGACGGCTCCAAGTACGACAAGGTCTCCATCTCCTGGCGCCGTTCCGAGGCCGATGCCTGGGTTCAGATCCCCGCCGGTCAGGTCACCTCTGGCGGCACCGCTCTCACCGCTTGGCCTGTGGCGATGACCGGCGGCAAGAACGCCCCGCTGGTCTGGAACGCCACCGACACGGTCGACCCCGACGGCAGTGTGCAGATCAGGGCCGACTTCACTGGACCCAACTCCGCAGCGGGAAGTTCCACGCCGCTGACGGTGATCGTGGACCGCAACGCCTCCGGCGCCGCCACCAGCGAGGTGGGTCCCGGTTCGGTGAATCTGCTCACCGGTGACTACACGCTGTCGGCCACGGACACCTCCGCGTTCGGTCCGTCGTTGTCGCGTACCGCTTCCTCGCGTACGCCGGACAAGGGAGCGGGGCAGGAGGGCCAGGCTGCGATCTTCGGTAAGGAGTGGCTGGCCGGCACCGCCGCCGAGATGACAGAGTCCGACTACTCCCACATCCGCAAGATCTCCAACACCGCGGTCGCCGTCCTCGGCTCCGAGGGCGACGAAACCCATTTCACCGCAAACGCGGCGAAGACGTCCTGGATCGCCGAAACCGGCTCCGAGGACCTGACCCTTCAGGGCAGCGTGACAGGAACGTTCACGCTATCCGACACCGAGGGCACGGTGACCGTGTTCACCAAGCCCGACGCGGCTGCCACCACCTGGCAGGTCTCCAGCACCCTGGTGGAGGGGCTGTCCAACTCCATCACCACCGTCGTGTCCGAGACGGTGACCGTGGACGGCAAGAAGCTGGCCCGCCCCAAGCGGGTCATCGCCCCGACCTCCGCCGCGACCGCGGCCGCCTGCACGGCCGACCCGGCCACCAAGGGCTGCCGTGTCATGGAGTTCGTCTACGCGACGTCCTCCACAGCGACCGCTGACACGTTCGGTGACGTGGTCGGCCAGGTGAAGGAGGTCCGTCTCTGGTCCACCGTCCCCGGCGCCGCTGCGGCGACTTCGAAATCTGTGCAGATATACTTGTACGACGGCTCCGGCCGTCTGCGCCAGGCATGGAACCCGCAGATCAGCCCTTCGCTGAAGACCGAGTACGGCTACGACAGCGTGGGCCGCGTCACCTCGCTCACGCCACCCGGCGAACTGCCCTGGACGTTCACCTACGGCAAGGCCGGAAACGCCGCCACCGCCGGTGACGGCATGCTCCTCAAGGCGTCCCGGCCCGGTCTGCAGCAGGGCACGGCGGGCACGGAATCCGGCACGGCCACCACCAGCGTCGTCTACGACGTACCGCTGACTGGTACTACCGCTCCGTACAAGATGGGCGCAGCCGATGTGAAGGCATGGGGCCAGCTGGACGCGCCGACGGACGCGACCGCTGTCTTCCCCGCCGACGCGATCCCAGCATCGCCTTCCGGCAACACGCTGACCGCGGCCGACTACAAGCGGGCCGACGTGCACTACCTCGGTGCGTCCGGCCGCCAGGTCAACTCGGCTGCTCCCGGTGGGCACATCTCCACCACGGAGTTCGACCGCTTCGGCAACACCGTCCGTGACCTCTCGGCAAGCAACCGCGCCGTCGCCCTCGGCGCCAGCGCCGCAGACCGGGCCATGCAGGACGACCTGGGCATCGCCCAGCTGGCGTCGGCCGAGCGGGCGAACCTCCTGGCCATCACCTCGATGTACAGCGAGAGCGGTACACGTGAGCTGGAGAAGCTCGGGCCGCTGCGCCGGATCGACCTGACCGCTGACCTGAAGACGGGTACGACCACCCTCGTCACGGCTGGTACCTCGGTGACCGCACGCAGCTGGGTCTTCAACGAGTACGACGCGGGCCGACCCACGGACGGCACGGCCAACGTCAAGGACCAGCTCACCAAGAGCACCGCCGGAGCCCAGGTCCGCGAGCACCCCGGCATTCAGGCCGAGACGCGCACGTCCCAGATCTCCTTCGACTGGGCCAAGGGCCTGCCCACCAAGACTGTCCACGACCCGAGTGGTCTGGCCATCACTACCACGACCGAATACGACGCCCAGGGGCGCATCACCAAGCAGCTCCAGCCCGGTACCACGGGTACGGACGCCGCGTCCCGGGTGACCACCTACTGGTCCGCCACCGGCACCGGAACCTGCCAGGGCCGACCGGAGTGGGCCGACCTGGTCTGCTCCACAGGCCCGGCCGGAGCGATCACCGGCGGCGGCACCAACCCGGCCCAGCTGCCGACCACCACCACCGAGTACGACTGGTGGGGCAACCCGTCCAAGGTGGCAGAGACCGCCAACGGCATCACCCGCACCACCACGACGACGCACGACAACGCTGGCCGTCCGACCAAGGTCGCCATCACCGGCGGCGTCGGCCAGGCGGTACCGGAAGCCACCACCGAGTACGCCCCGGCCACCGGTCAGGCGGTCAAGACGACGTCGCCCACAGGCGGCACCATCACCAAGGAGTACGACAAGCTCGGCCGCCTGATCTCGTACACGGACGCCGACGGCGGCGTCACCACGACCGAGTACGACCTGCTCGACCGCCCGGTCAAGGCCACGGACAACGTGCCGTCGACCGTCACCTACACCTACGACCACACGGCAGAGCCGCGCGGCATGGCGACGAAGGCCACGGACTCCGTCGCCGGTGTCTTCCAGACCACCTACGGCGCGGACGGGTCCGTCAGCTCGGAGAAGCTGCCCGGCGGCTATACCCTCCGGCAGACGGAGGACACCACCGGCGCGCCCGTCGAGCGGACGTACACCCGTGACAGTGACGGCCTCAGCGTCCTGACCGACATGACCGCCCGATCCGTTTTCGGCCAGGTCACGGCCCATGCGGGCTGGTCCGACCAGACCTACACGTACGACAAGGTCGGCCGCCTCGCCGCGACCGAGGACACCGCCGACACGGTCTGCACCAAGCGGACGTACACGTTCGACGCGCGCAGCAACCGCAAGAGCCTGACCTCCGCGCCGGGCACCCCCGGTCTGGACTGCCCCACCACGGGAGGCACCACCACCAGCCACACCTACGACAGCGCCGACCGCATCGTCGACGCCGGCTACGCCTACGACGCGTTCGGTCGCACCACCGCCACCCCCGGCGACGGCACGATCGGCTACTACGCCAACGATCTTGCCTACCAGCAGACCGCCAACGGCAAGCGTCAGACCTGGCAGCTCGACGCCAGCCTGCGCTTCCGGTCCTGGAAGACCGAGACCGGCAGCGGCACCACCTGGGCCCAGGCCGGTTCCAAGGTCAACCACTACGACAGCGATGACGACAGCCCTCGCTGGATCACCGAGGACACCGCCACCGGTGCGCTGACGCGCATGGTCACCGGCGCCGACGGCCGACTGGCCGCCACGACGGCCAAGACCGGCGGCACGGTCCTCCAGCTCACCAACATCCGCGGTGACGTCAGCCTGCTCCTCCCGCTTGACGCCGGCGTCGCACCCACGGTGCTCGACGCCGACGAGTACGGCAACGCCCGGGCGGGTCAGGCGGAGGCCCGCTACGACTGGCTCGGCGGCCACCAGCGGTCCGGTGAAACCGTCACGGGGCTCACCCTCATGGGCGTCCGGCTGTACGACTCGGCCACGGGACGCTTCCTGTCGATCGACCCCGTCAACGGCGGGAGCTGCAACCGCTACGACTATGTGTGCGCCGATCCCGTCAACATGCTTGACCTCGACGGACGCATAACCGTCGCGGCGCTCGTCGGTGCCGCAGGTCTCGGAGTCAGCCTGGGCACCGTGCTAACCGTCATCGGCGCGGCTGCCATCGTGGCCATCATCGCCCTCATCTGGTGGAAGGGGAAGAGCTGGGCGATCAGCAAGGTCAAGACCCTGTGGAGGGAAGCAAGGAAGTCCGGCAAGGAAAAGGGCAACGACGTTCCCAGCTTCGCGAAGGGGCATCGTAAAAAGGCTGGCGAATCCCTCGACCGGGCGACGGACCGGGTCATGAAGGGCGGCGGCTACCGACCGCCTTACAAGAAGGGGCCCGGCTCCATCTACAACAAGGTGCGCAAGTACTTGTCGCGCAACTGAGCCCAGCAAGGAAGGTCGGAAGATCACCATGGCCGATCCGCAGATGGTCTACCTGCTCTGGCACGTACACCACCACACGCCGGAAGGAACGGAAGCCGAGCATTTCAAGGCTCCCGACGACTTCTGGGCCGATGAAGAGGCAGGGGACGACGTGAAACTGCTCGGCACCTACTCGAGCCGGGACGCCGCGCGGGCCCGGATCGAACGAGCCCGCAAACTCCCAGGCTTCAGCGACGAACCGGACTGCTTCTACGTGGAGGAGTTCGCCATGAACAAGGACGAGTGGACTGAGGGGTACGTAACAGACTGATCCACTCACTCAGTAGCGGCCCACCAGGGCTTCCTGGTGGGCCGCTCTGTTCGTGCGGTGTACCTCAGACAATGCAGTTTTCCCGTGATCTCGGACACGTGATCGTTATGCCGCGAGGGTGTGCTGATGCCGCTGCCTGATCTCGGCCGGGGTGAGGTAGCCGAGAGTCCGAACCAGGGGCTGCCGATCCGGGGAGGACCGTCTTTGAGGTGCTGGGCGCCTGTCCTCGAGAGACGACTACCTTCGGGTACCTGTGCTGCCCCGGCTGGCCTCCCCCAACCAGCCGGGGTCTCGCTTGGTTAGAGCTTCTCAGCCGATGATGGCGACAGGAGCGTCCCAGGCGTTGCGGTCGACTGTGATGGTGTAACCGCCCCGCGATTCCCTGCTGTTGACCATGTACTGGTGGCCGCGGCTGTGGTTGGTGTACTGAGCGGGGTTCCACGGCCAGTCGGTGGTGGTCGTGTTCTTTTTGTCCCACAGCGCGTACCAGAGGTTGCCTGGCAGGTCCGTCTTGTTCGTGGCGGTGGCGATGGCCTTGGCACTGGAGCTGCTGAAGCCGTAGAAGCCGCCACGGTAGGTTGCGTTGCGCAGCGTTTTGGTGAAGGAGCGCACGTAGGTGAGGGTGGCGTCGTTGCACGCCTTGTCGGTGATGTCGTACGACTCCATGTTCAGGTAGATCGGACTCCCGGCTTTCATCCCGAGGGCTGATGCCTTGGCCACCGCGTCCTTCGCGTTGCTTGCGCCGAGGGAGGCTGCCGTGGAAGCGGTGAACCTTTCTGGATTCGCACTCTTCTGGCAGGGCGGCTGCGCGCCGACGTAGAGCGGTATGAGCTTCCAGCCGGTGGAGTTGACCGACTTCACCCAGGACTTGGTTAGGTTGGGCTGGGCGCAGCCACGGTTCTTGCCGCCGATGTAGACAGCGGCGGCGCCGTAAAACTTCGTGTTCCACGCTTTCATTGCAGCAAGTGACGGCGCCGTGCACGTATCGAACGCTCGACCGGTGTACGTCTTCTGTGCGGGCCAAACGGTGGCCGCCATGGACGTCTGTGCTGCGATTCCAGCACCCGCAGCGACAACGACACCCGTCGTCGCCCAGGCGATGTAACGGCCCTTTTTGGACAGTCGATGACTGGACAATCCCCACCCCATACATAAGGCGGCCTACGGCCGCATGAATCTGACACGCCTGCAAAGGACAGCCTGCGCTACGCCACAACACGACCGCAGTACGGGTGCAGCGTCTGCGCTGTGGCGCGGTACCTCCGCTCCGGATGCCGGAGCGCATCGCAGAGTAGCTGACGTCCGTATCGTGACTGCGAGCCGTTTCGCGTGGTCGAGAAGGGGGCGACCTTCCCCGCACGCCATTCTGCAGTCCGCCGCGGCCTGACCGGCGGCGGCACGGTCAGTTAACGACGCCCCTCTTCCCCCCCAGGCTGTTGCGTGGGAAAAGGTGGCGTCGTACGTCTTGCGCCAGCGCCGCAGCCAGTCGCTGATCTCGCCAAGGGCATGAACAGGGCCGCAGAAGCCGCGCCTTCGACCAGAGTCGGCCTGGTGGTTGTGACAGGGCTGGAGACACTGCGGATCCCTGCGCGGTGGTGCAGGCAGCCGATGGGCGTCGCCGCACCTGCAATGGATGGCCGGTTGGCCGGTTGCACCACCGCTGTTGCTGCTCCGTTCCGTGTGAAAACCGACAGCCTCGGTCCCGACAAGCAACTTGCCTAATGAACGGCCAGGGCATGCCACACGCCACCCGCGAACTCCACATCGGGATGGCGCCGACCAAGCAGAGTACGGCCGTCGCGCTCCAGGAACAGGTGCGCGCCGATCACGTTCTTCACCGCTCCGGCCCCGCCCTGACAGGCGTCCTCCCGTGGCCCGGGCAGCAGTGGCGCGGGGTGGTCGGTGCCGCCGAGCGCGTCCGATAGGGCTTCGGGCAACTGGGGATCAAGCATGAACTCTTCCTTCCGTGCGCGAGCAAGCCAGGGCTCCCGAAGGGTCATTGGGTTCCCTGGTGCCGGTCCGTCCCGCTCCGCGGAGCGGGAATCCTGCCTGCTGCCGTCTGGTCGATCTCGTACTGAGCGGCCTGGGCCTCGTACATCTGCCGGTAGAGACCCCCGCTGATATTCATGAGTTCGCCGTGCGTGCCTTGTTCGGCGACGACGCCGTGGTCGAGGACGTAGATGTGGTCGGCCTTCGCTGTCGCGGCCAGCCGGTGCGTGACCAGTACAACGGCGTGACCGTGCTCGGCCAGTGACCACAAGCGCTGAAACGCAGCGATCTCCGCATGGGGATCGAGGGCCGAGGTGGGCTCGTCGACGAGGAGGAACGGCGCGCTCCTGTACAAGGCGCGAGCGGTTCCGAGCTTCTGCCACTGTCCGCCGGAGAGCTGAACTCCTCGCTCGTACCCCTTGAAGACGATCGAGTCCCAGCCGTGAGGAAGTTCCACGACGAGGTCCTGAACGTCTGCGGCCCGTGCGGCTTCCTCGACCCGGTCCATGTCGCGGGGCTGGTCGCCGATGCCAATAGCAACGTTCGTCGCTGCGGTCATCTCCCAGTGAGGGAAGTCCTGGGCAAGCATGGCCACTTGGGCGAAGACCTGTCCCCGGTCCGCCTCGCGGAGTTCGACCTGCTCTCCGGATTCGCCTGCCCACCACACATGGCCTTCGGAAGGCAGCACAAGTCCGGCGAGGATACGGGTCAGCGTGGTCTTGCCCGAGCCGTTCGCTCCGACCAGGGCCGTCACCTTTCCTCGGCGGACCGACATGTTCACACCCTTCAGGGAGGGGGACACCGCACCGGGGTAGGCGAACGACACGTTCTTCACATGCACGGCGGACACGTCGGGCGGCAACGGCGTGCCGGTGGACGGAATGGCGTGCTTGCCCGCCACCTCGGTGGCGTTCCTGGTGTCGGAGAGGAACAGCATTTCCTCGTACAGCCTGTTGACCTGCTGCACCAGCGACGTCAGCCGTGCGGTGCACGTACGGATCGCGATGACCGCGGTTCCGCCGACGGCCAGAGGCAGACCTCCACTGCTCAACAGCCACCACAGCAGCCCATAGCCGGCCAGGGAGGCCAGGCCGGAGAAACCTCCGGCGACCAGGTCGGTCTGCGCCTGCGCCCGCGCCAGACGCCGTTGTTCCGTCTCCGTCTGCTGCGACATCTCCTCGTATCCGGCCAGCAGTTTCTTGCCCGCCGCGTGCACGCGGATCTCGCCCGCGGCATGGGGCCGGGTCAGGTAGGCCAGCAGCGAGGCGATCGCCCGCCGGTGATCGACCCAGTTCAGGCGCGAGGTGTAGTCGCGGCGTGCCGAGCGCACCGCACCCCACCCCTTGGGCAGGGCGATGGCCAGCAGCATCGGCAGCAAGGCCCAGTGCAGCGCCACCAGCACGGCGGCGGCCGCCATCATGCCGACCAGGACATTGCTCACACCCACGGTCAGCCGCAGCATCGAGCGGGCCGAGTCCGTACCGAACTTGCCTGCCTCCAGCACACGCTGGACCTCGGGCCGCTCGGTCGCCTCCACCTCGACCCGGGTCACGGCCTCGTAGTAGCGGGCCGACACCGCCCGTTCCACCTGAGGCTCCAGCCGCCCGGACATCGCCGTCGACCACGCCGCCAGCAACGCCGCGGCCACGGACACCACTGCCAGTACCGCCAGGGACGGCAGGGACTCGCGAAGCTTGTCCGCGGTCGGCCCGTCGGCGAACAACTGCGTCAGGACACTGTTGACCGCCACCAGCCCCCACGCGGCGGTCACCCCCTGCCCGGCCTGCGCTGCCACAACCCCGGCCAGCGCCCGCCGGTCGACCTCCCACCCGGTACGCAGCACCATCCCGGCCATCCGGGGCAAGGCCGCCGCCATCTGACCGAACCCCAGCCGGGTCAGCGCCCCTTCGTATCGCACGAAACTCTGGTCCCACCGGAGCCGGCCTCCGTAGAGCTCGTGCTCGGCCTGTGAGATACCGCCCTGATCGTGCTTCCTGCGCGCTTTCACCGTCGCCACCACCGCGCGCCCAGCTGGCGGCCTGGCACACACGTGCACGGTGCCGGGCGGGTCTGGAACAGGTCGGCTGCCCACCCCGTATCCGGCTGCGCCGAGCAGCGGGCTAAGCCCCCGACTCGCTGCACACCGGTGCCGGGATGGGCAGGGGAGGGCCGCAATCGTTCGAACCCGAGGGGCTTGTGCACGGAGGCGGGAAGAGAAGTCATCGTGTCCTCCATCAGGTCATCGAATGGCACGGGTGCTCTAAGAACGGGCCCCGCGGCTCGCCGTAACGGGTGATGGCGAGGGGGATTCTGGATATCTGTGCGAATTCAGCCGTTCATGCCTGGCACGTGGGGGCGGGGCATCTGAAACGTCTCCGTTCGATGGATGGTCCCCCCTTCGGCCGTATCCGCCGCGGGTTTCCGGCCAACCTGAAACCCTTGCCGCCCCGTGCAGCGACTGCGCCATCCAGTGGGCGCCACGCGGCGTCACGGGGGCGGCAATGGCCCGAATCCGTGCGGTCGCGCCTCGGCCGCGGAACGGGCGTGCCAGGCTGCCGACCCCGAGGCGCACCCACCCGCCCCGGCCCCCGGCCCCCGCCCACCGCACTGCCGCCCGTGGCGAGCCGACACGCGCAACGACCCTGCCGAGGAGCCCCATGCCGAACGACGACACACCCACCCAAGAGGTGTCCACCGGCGGATGCCTGTGCGGACACATCCGATTCGAAGCGACCGGAGAGCCCTACGACCCCCACGTGTGTGCCTGTCCCCACTGCGCCCGCCTGTCCGGCGGACCGCTCATGGCCTGGGTCGGATTCCGCCGGACCGCCTTCAGCTGGACCGGACCCGGGACACCCCGCTCGTACCGGTCCTGGCCCACGATGGAGCGCTGGTCCTGCCCCGTGTGCAGCACGCCGCTCGGGGCGGCGGCCGACGGTGACGAGTACCTCGGAATCTGTGTCTCGGCCCTGGACAACGGCCCCGAGATCACCCCTGTCGGTCACAGCTTCCGCCACAACACCCCCGCGTGGCTTCCGCCCATCCCCTCCACCCAGCCGCCGCCCTGAACCTCCGCACTGCAAGGCCCCCACGAGCGCCCTTCCACACCGGGGACAGGGCATCGGTCTGTCCCCGGTGTGGAAGGGCAGGCGGTTGTAGGGGCGGCTGACTGGGGCAGAAGTGCAGCCAACGGTCTGCTGTAGGCCGGGGGCACGGCCGCATCGACCGTGTGCTGGGGGACGCCGTGGCCCGGTCTTGTTGCTGGCTCATGCGGCGGTGAGTTCGAGGGAATGGTTCCAGGCGTTGATGCCGTCCGGGGCAAGGAGGGGGGCGACAGGGGCGGCCGCGTATTCGTGCTCGACGAGGTAGAGGCCGGCGGTGCCCGCGTGCCCGGGAAACAGCTTGTTCAAGCGGCGGGTGACGGCGTCTGGCGAGGCGTCGTCGACGCCGAGGAGCCGGCGGGCGAGGATCTTGCGGTTCCATACGTCCAGGCCGAAGACGGCGGGGTCGCGGGAGGCATGAGAGGCCATGATCGCCGCCGTGTACGGGCCCACGCCGTGGATCTGCTGGAAGGTCAGGACGAGATCGTCCGCGGCCTGGAGGTCTTCGGCGGTGTGGTCGCGGAAGAAGGCGGCGAAGTGGGGGAGGGTCTTGGCGCGATAGCCGAGGCGGTCCTGCTCCTTGAGAGTCTCGGGAGTGACGTGTGCGAGCTCGGCGGGAGTGAACCAGGCCCGCAGGGTGATGTCGTCGAACCGCACGAGGTGGCCGTGATGGGACAGCAGGTTGCGCGTCATCTGAGTGGTGCGGGCGATGGTGACGTTCTGCAGCAGCAATGCCACCACGGCGATCTCGAAGTGGTCCTCGGGGCAGCTCTGCCGCATGCCGGACAGTACTTCCAGCGGTTCCCGCATGGACGGAACCGCTGAGGCCAGAGCGGTGAACTGGCTGAGGTCCTCGTCCAGGCCGTAGGAGGTGGTCAGCCGGCGCACCAGGTGGGCGCGGTGGCCGGGCTTGTAGTCGCCGTCGGTGTAGATGTCGGCGATGACGAACCGCCCTTGTGCATGCATGCGTACACCGGTGACGAGTTCGCCGACCCGGAAGGTGCGCCAGCTGGTGGTGGCAGTGTGTGCTTCGAGCCCGGTGGCGTAGTGGGAGGGTTTCCACACCGTGTGCAGGAAGTCGAAGGGCCCGTTCCCGGTGACGGGCAGTTCGATGGTGTCGACGTGGTCGAGGTGGGCGAGTTTCACTCATGCTCCTGGGTGGCGGCCGTGGGTGGATCTCAGGCGGGAGTCGTCGTCCGGCAGACTGTCCGGCGGCGCCGGTCCCGGGGGCACAGCGGTGTCGTAGACGGCCAGGGTGCGGCGCAGCTGGTCTGCTATGGCCGTGCGCAGGGCCTCGGGCTCGGCAACGGTGACGTCGGGGCCGTAGCTGGCGACCAGAGGGATCAGCCACTCCCAGCGGTCGACGAACAGCACGATCGTCAGGGATCCGTCGTTGTGCTCGTGGATCCGGGAGGTGGATTTCAGGCTGAGGCGCAGCATCTCGTCGCGCGCTTCGGCCGTGACTTTCAGTGTGACGCGGACCTCGCCCTTGCCGTAGTCCTCCATGGTCTGCGTCCACCAGTCGCGGACGGAGAAGGAGTCGGGGTAGGCGAAGGTGAGGTCGGTGGGCACGAGCCGGTCGACGAGGTTGAGCCGGAAGCGGGAGGGGCTGCCGGTGGCCCGGGCCGCGATCATGTGCCACTCACCGGCCTTCCACACCACGCCGTAGGGCTTGAGGAGTGTGGTTTCCTGACTGCCGGCCTTGGTGCGCCAGGTGGCTTCGAGGGCTGTGGCCGAGAGCATGGCGGTTCTCAGGACAGGCAGGTGGCCGGATCCTTCGTCGCGCCAGTACCAGTCGGCGGTGTCGAAGTGGATGCGCTGGGCGAGGCGGCGGATGACCTCCTGGACGGTGTCGCTGATTCCGGCCGCACGGGCGCTGTCGTCGGTGGGGGTGTCCGTGCGGGGTGGGTCGAGGAATCCCAGGACGTACAGACGCAGGGCGTGGTCGGAGTCGATGGTGAGGGGGTCGAGGGCAGTCTCGGGCGCGAGGCGGTAGCCGCCGACCTTGCCGGGCTGGGCCTCGATGGGGATGCCGTGGGCGATGAGGGCGGCGATGTCGCGGTAGATGGTGCGCTCGGTGACGCCGAAGCGGCTGGCGAGCTCGTTGGCGGGCACGTTGGTGCGGCTGCGGAGCAGGTGCACGATGCCCAGCTGCCGGGCGCGGACGGCGTCGACCATCAGACCGCTGCTCCCAGGGGGTAGATCTGGCCGGTGACGTAGGACCAGTGGGGGGCGGTGGCCAGGTCGATGCAGGCGGCGGCGACTTCGTCGAGGGCCAGAGGGCGTCCCCAGGGCAGCTGTTTGTAGTGGGTGTCGGGGTCGGTGACACCTTTGAGGGTCATGACGTGCCGTGCGAGGGGGGAGTCGATGAGCGACGGCGCTAGGAGGTTGACCCGCACGCCGTGGCGTTGTTCTTCCTTGGCGAGGGTGATGACGAGTGAGGCGAGGGCCGCCTTCGCCGCGGTGTAAGGGCCATTGCCGGGGCGGGCTGCCAGTCCGGCGTCGGAGCCGACCGCCAGGACGGATGCGCCGTCGTGCCGGGCCCGTTGGACGACGGCATGCCAGGTGCGGACGAAACTGAGAACGTTGGCGTGGTGAACCGACTCGAACTCGCTGATGCCCGTCTCAGTGACGGTCTTCTTGGCCGAAGGGGCCCCGATACAGGCGAACACCGCGCGCAGCCGGCCCGTGCAGGCGTCAACAGCCGCACCGAGGTCTGTGGTCGAGCGGTCCTCGGCGGCGTCGAAGCGCACCCAGCTGATGTCGCCGTTGCGGTCGCCGGCGGCGGGTGGGCGGGTGCGGTAGGTGGCCACGACCTGCCAGCCCTCACTGACCAGGCGGTTGCGGATCGCGGTGCCCAGGGCTCCGCTGGCGCCGGTCACGACGGCCAGCGGAGCACGGGCGGACGAGGCAGTGGTCACGTGCGGACCTCGGGCTGGGCCGGGGCGTCGGGGTGGTCGGTGTCCCACATTTCAGCGAAGCGCATCTGGCCGCCGGGGATGCCGAACAGCGCGCCGACGGCCCGGGCGCGGGCGATGGCGTCCTCGTTGCCGCGGGGGATGTCGACCACGGTGTACGGGAAGGCCACGAGCATCCGCGTCTCGTCGATCAGGTGCGCGTAGTACAGCCGGGGCTTCAGCACGGCGGACAGAGCCAGCGCCGCGGCCGGCACATGGTCGACGGGAATGGTCAGCTCGATGATCTCGATGGGGGTGCGCTCGTCGAGCAGATGCGGGTAGCGGCGGTCCTCCATCCCGGAAAGGACGGCGGGGAGGTCACCGCCGGTGAGGCTTTAGGTGATGACGACGGCACGCATGCTGGTCACGCGGAACGGATCCTCTCGGTCAGTGGTAGGGGAAGGTCAGGGCCTCAAACACGGTGCGGCCGGTACACAGCGCCAGCAGCCGTTCGACGCCCAGGCCGAACGTGAACACGTCGGCGGGATCGCAGTCGATGTCGGTGAAGAAGTCGACCGGCCCGCGGTCCGCCGGGATGCCGTGCAACTGCGTGCGCAGGGCGATGTTCGCCTCGACCATCGGCCGGTAGTCCGCAGCGGCGCGCAGTTTCACCCCGCCGTCGCAGATCTCGGTGCCGGCCGCTATCAGGGAGAACCGCTCCGCGCGACCGGTCGCCTTGTCGATGCGGGAGTTGTGCCGCAGCTCCCAGGGGAATCCGTACAGCACGGTGGGCTGGGTGACGGGCTTCTCCACGGCGTGCTTGACGAAGTCCTCCATCACCGCCCAGTCGGTGCCGTCCGCACCCAGGCCGCGGTCCTTGAGCCAGCCACGGGCCGCCTCGACCAGGTCCGCGCCGGTCGGGGCATCCGTCACGCCGAGCGCCTCTGCGATCGCGTGGTCAACGGGTTGCGTCCGGATAGCGGTGAAGTCGGCTCCGGGGGGTGGACAGGGTAGCGAACGCGGTCCGCACCGCGTGCTGCACCAGCCCGGTGACCAGTTCGACGCCGGCCTGCAGATCGATGTCGCGGGCGGCGGTCTGCAACATGGTGAACTCGATGGCGTGACTCTCGTCGGCCTGCTCGGCACGGATGGCCTTGGACAGCGACGATGTCCTGGACGGTCTCGTACCCACGTGCGACGGATGCCGGCGAGCCGGCGAGCCGCGGGATGCGGGAGGTACGCAGGCCGTTCAGTGCCTGGACCAGCCTTTCGTCCTGGAGCTGTTCACGGGAGGACGTCGGTGAGACAGCCCCGGCCTCGGCGGACGGGAAGCTCGGGACGTTGGAATCGGTAGGCACTGGTGGTCTCTCCAGGAGTGGTCCGGGACGGCTGTTCGTGGACCTGGGCGCGAGGGCGGGATACAGGTGAGGCAGGGCGGCTGCCGGTGGTGGGGAAGATCCGGCGCTGGGGCCGGGGTGGACCGGCTGCGGTTGGGCCGGGACCGCCGTACGCGCAGCCTCCGCCGTGCATGGCACCCGCTTGCCGACCCTGTGCCGGTGCTCAGGTGGACAGGGAGAAATCCGCGACCACGGGCAGGTGATCGGACAGCCTGTAGACGTCCGGGGTGCGGATGATCTTCCAGCCCCTCAGCCGGCCGGAGCAGCCGGCCGAGGGCAGGATGTGATCGAAGCGCATGGGGTACTTCTCACTGGCCGACCAGTGCCCGACCGTCGCGCCCCACGGGTAGCCGAGGCTGGTCACCGGGTCGCTGAACCCCGCGTGGCGCAGCTTGGCCTGAGCATCCCGATTTGACGGCCCGTAGGTGCCATCGGGATTGATACGGCGGTGGCGGGAGTGCAGATTCACCGGGAGCCAGTCCCAGTTCTCCGGCTCGGCGTCGCCCGGCCACATGCCGTTGAGGTCACCGGCAATGATGACGTCGTCCGCCGTGCCGAACTCGGTGACCCAGCCCACTTCGGAGGACCGGTCGTCCGGATTGAACGGTGCGAGGTGGGTGTTGAACAGATCGAAACGCCATCCGGATTCCTCTGAGACGAGGCTGGCGCGCGACAGCGTGTGGTGGAACTTGCCCTCCGCCGCGTCCGGCACGAATCCGCGGAACGACACCCGGCCGCGCCGTACGAACGTCACCAAATGGCAACCGTGGCTGCCCGAAGGGGCCAGTTCCCAGTCCATCTCCAGGGCCTTGCCCGTGGCCTCAGCCATGCCGCCCGAGTTGTAGAGCTTGGCCTCCTGCACGGCCAGCACGTCCAGGTCCAGCTTCCGCAGCAGCTCCATCTGCCCCCTCCATCGCGTCGTTGACAGACCGCGGGTGCTGGTGAGGCCGTCCGTCCACCCGTCGAGGCCACCGTTGAGGAGGTTGTACGTGCAGATCCGAAGGGTTCCCTTCGGCTTGGGCAGCAGGTCCGTGAGAAGCACTTGTTCACCTTTCAGTGGGTTGACTGGTATACGAGGCGACGGCCGTCCGGCCTTGCTGTCGGTCTGGTCGTGAGCGGAGGAACGGATCCGCAAGAGATCGCTGGGTCCGCAGTCGTGGCAGCAGAGGCCGTCGTTCCCCGGTTGTGTGGCGCGGAGACACACAGCAGAACGCCGCCCCGCCGACTGACGCGTGACCGGCCGCCGCTACTTGGGCGCGCCGTCGCCGGCAGACAATGGTGTGTCCATTTTCGGCGGCAGCGCCAGGCATTCAGCGGCCTGCGCCGGGCGCGGGATCTCGCCGGTGCCCATGCCCGGGCTCCCCAGTGCCGCAGGGACACACAGGAGGAGCGCCGACACAACGAGGACTCCCACTGACTGACCGTGGTGGAGGGAAGAGCGGTCGCCATACGAGTCCTTGCGGGAGGGCTGATCATAGTGTGATTTGACTGGAATGCCGATGTGTGACGTGGGGTTGAACTCCCGAGCAGCGGAGCGCCGACAGGGTGAGCGGGTCGCTGGATTTGACGGCCACGGATATCCGGAAGGCTCCGGCGAGGGAGCCGGGGTGCTGCCCGTGAGTGCCCTGCAGATACCCGCCCAAGGACGGCGAGAGGGTGGAACTGGCCGGGAGTGCGGTGTCGGTGCGCCCTGGGCGGATCCCGTGCCCGACGGGCGAGCGCCGACTTGCCGACCTCTGCAGGCCCGCTGATCACGACCAGGATGCTGCCGTTTCGGCGAGCCACGTCCAGAGCCTTGTTCTCCTCCGTGCGAGCTACGAAGTTCGGTGACACATAGGGAAGTTGACACGGCGTGGACAGCTGCTGCGGGGCCGCATGATGGTGGACCCGCCGTGGACATCGCGGGCCTGGACAACGACGCCGGACATCTGGGAGTTACCGCCGATCTCATTCGTCGTCACGGTGCTCCTCGAGACCGGACAGGGCTGCCGGTAGGCGGCCGACTGCGGCGTCGAGCGGGACGGTGGGGGTCATCAGACTGCCTCGTCCGATTTCCGCCGGGCCGGTCTGCGCATTTTGACATTGCAGAGTTTCAGAATTCGATGGATGGTGCAGTGGCTTCGGCCTGTTGCATTGCAGATCTCCCTGATCGTGGCCCTATGGACGAGATAAGCCCTCTCGACGTCTCTGGCGAAGGCTTCGGCTGCCAGGCCGGTGAGGCGCTTGCCTTTCGGAATCCGGGGAAGGCCCAGGTGGTGTTCCGTGGGCGGTCCGCTTCCGGCACCGGGGGATTTCATCTCGGGCGTGATGTCCATACGTACTCCAATGGTTGAGGAACTATCGATGTTGTGTGTGGGAAAGGCCTCGTGATGGCGGCTTTCGGGCCCTCCTCGAAGTCCGCCGGTGGAAGGGAGACTTGGCTGTCGCACAGACAGTGCCGGATAGGTGGCACCCCATAGGGCGTGTCAGGGGTATCGGGGCGGCCCCGAAAACACGGTCGGCGCTGGCGTGTCCCCCGCACCATCACGAGTGCCATGGTGTGCAGGCGGTTCAGCGCGCGGGCACAGGGCGTCCTCCGCCTCCGCCCGTACGGAGCTTGCGGGTGAGCTGCACAGGGTGTGTGCCGTCATGGTCCGGGTAGAGGCCCATCACGTCGTCAGGCCGTGGATACGCTGCGGGGACCACTCCTTGGTGTGCTGCGGGCGCCGCGGCGTTCCAGTGATCAGTGGCATGAGCGTGTGCGGGTTCCACCAGACGGCAGGCGGCACCGCCCAGTACAGGGGTCCGCTCGCCGCGGTGTGCGGAGGCAGGTGCAGCGCTGTGCCGCACTTCAGGACGCGGCTGCTGGCATAGCGCCACTGGTCGGGAAGAGAGCCGGGCCGCAGCATGAAGACCGTGTAGCGGCCCTCACTGCTGGCGAGAACGGGCCCCCACTGCTGGGGAGAGACTTTGTCGCCGTGAAGGCGCTGCAGCACGTCCCGGCACACCTCAATGCTCACTCGCACCGGCTGTACATCGGCCCCGGCGACGGCAGTTCTTCCCTGCAGGCACCTCAAGGGATGCCTGGTGCCGGTCTTCTGGGCCGACAGGATTTCGGGCAGAAGCTTCAAGGGGTCATCGACCGGGGGCCGGGGCCGGGGGGTCGGCTGCGGCGGGAACTGTTGCAGGTAGGCGCGCCCGGGCGGAATCGGCCGGTGCGTGCCCGGCGTGCTGACGGCCGCAGCACGCGCCGGTGTGGAGTCCGACGGTGGGCTGACCCCCTCTCGGCCGGACAGGATGCCCGCGGCGAATGCTAGACCGAGCAGCCCGCAGTCGCTCAGCCTTGTGGTGCAGCGGAGATTGTTCAGCGCCTCTCTGACAGCGTCCGGGTGTGTGTCAGCGGCCCGGGCGATGGTCGTGACCAGTTGGTGGTCGGGGACGTCGTAGCGCAGGCCGCGCAACACCACCAGACAGGTGGGTTCATCCAGCAGACCGGCCGGGGATGTGGGCAGCCTGGACAGGTCGACATCTCCGCCGGCCAATACCTGGTAGGTGAGAGCGCGATCGGTCTCCGTTCCTGCACTGAGTCGCGCATCTCGCAGATGGATACGCACACCAGCGGGGGATATGCCCAGTTCTTCGGCCATTTCATACGGGCTCAGACCGAGGGCGTTGAGTGACACCGTCTGCCTGCGGCGAGGCGAAAGGCGCGGGGGATCGGTCTGCAGGGTCATCAGGGCCTCATCCACCGGACAGGGGCGTGGACGGACTGCTGGCCGGTGCAGGTGAGTGCCGGCAGTGCGCGTACGGTCCGGGGAGCGGATGCGGCCGACGCGGCCCACTCCTCTTCGAGCGCTTCCAGCGGGTTCACCGCGTACCGAGGGCCGGGGTTGTGATCAGGATGTGGCTGCATACCGTCGTCCTCGGATTTCTGGATCAAGTAGAAGGGGGATGGACATGGTGGGCCCAGGGGGGTGGTGACGGTGTGCCCACCGAGCCGGCGAAGGAGTTCGGGCACCCCGTTCGCTGTCCGCCTTGTGCAAGCACGGCTGGGGGCACCGGGGCGTAGTGTGCGCGACCTGGTCACCGGACAGCCGATTCCGGCTCACCAGCTGCGGGAGCTGCAGTGATGCGTTGGCGCGGCATCTGGGAGAGGGCATCCTTCACGGCCTGCTGCCTGCGTGCGGCGGCGTCGATGGCGAGCGCGGTGTCGATCAGCGGCCCGTGGCTCAGGCCCTGCGGGTAGTTGCCCACCTGGCGCTGGAGCCGGGAGTCCCATTCCTCCGCGAGCAGGCCCAGGTCGTTGCGCAGGGACAGCAGCCGTTCGAAGAGCTGGCGGGCCTCGTCGACCCGGCCGATCATCGCCAGGCCGTGCGCCAGCCAGAACGAGCAGGCCAGGAACGCGCCTTCGTCGCCCTCCAGGCCGTCGACGCCCGCGTCCTCGCCCAGGTGGGGTAGCGCAGCACGAAGCCGTCCTCGGTGGACAGCTCGCGCTGGATCGCCTTGATCGTGCCGATCACGCGCTTGTCGTCCGGCGGCAGGAAGCCCATCTGGGGGATCAGGAGGAGGGAGGCGTCCAGCTCCTTCGACCCGTAGGACTGGGTGAAGGTGTTGCGCTCCTTGTCGTAGCCCCGGTCGCAGACATTGCGGTGGATTTCGTCGCGGAGGTTGTGCCACCGCTTCAGTACCCCGGGGGTGACGTCGGTGCCGCCGGACTCGATGAGCTTGATGGTGCGGTCGACGGCGACCCAGGCCATCACCTTCGAGTGGACGAAGTGACGGCGCGGCCCGCGCACCTCCCAGATGCCCTCGTCCGGCTCGTCCCAGCAGTCTTCCAGGAGGCTGACGAGCCGCAGCCACAGGTCGGTGGACGGGACGTGCGGTTTCGGATCCGACTGCCGGGCCAGGGACAGGAAGTCGACGACCTCGCCGTACACGTCCAGCTGGAGCTGGCCCGCCGCGCCGTTGCCGACCCGGACCGGGCCGGAGTTCTCGTAACCGGGCAGCCAGTCCAGCTCGGCCTCGCCCAGCTCGCGCTCGCCCGCGATGCCGTACATGATCTGCAGGTTCTCCGGGTTGCCGGCGACCGCCCTCAGCAGCCACTCGCGCCAGGCGCGGGCCTCCTCGCGGTAGCCGGTGCGCAGCAGGGAGGAGAGGGTGATCGCGGCGTCGCGCAGCCAGGTGTAGCGGTAGTCCCAGTTCCGGGAGCCGCCGATGTCCTCCGGCAGGGAGGTGGTCGGCGCGGCGACGATGCCGCCGGTCGGCGCGTACGTCAGGGCCTTGAGGGTGATCAGGGAGCGGACCACGGCCTCGCGGTAGGGCCCGTGGTACGTGCACTGCTCGACCCATTCGCGCCAGAAGTCCGCGGTGGCGTCCAGCGAACCCTCCGGGTCCGGCAGGGCCGGCGGGCCGTGGTGCGAGGGCTGCCAGCTGATCGTGAACGCGATCCGGTCACCCGGCGCGACCGTGAAGTCGGAGTACGTCGTCAGGTTCTCGCCGTACGTGTCGGCGGGGGTGTCCAGCCAGACGGAGTCCGGACCGGCGACGGCGACCGTACGGCCGTCGACCTTGTGCACCCACGGTGTGACCCGTCCGTAGCTGAACCGCATCCGCAGCTCGGAGCGCATCGCCACCCGGCCGCTGATCCCCTCCACGATCCGGATCACCTGCGGCGCACCGTCACGCGGCGGCATGAAATCGGTCACTCTGACCGTTCCGCACGGTGTGTCCCACTCCGATTCCAGGATGAGGGAGTCCCCGCGGTAGCGGCGGCGGTCCGCGGCCGGCGGCTGCGTCCCGTCCTCCCGCGCCGGACCCAGGCGCCAGAAGCCGTGCTCCTCGGTACCCAGCAGTCCCGCAAAAATAGCGTGTGAATCGAAGCGGGGAAGGCACAGCCAGTCCACTGTGCCGTCCCGGCAGACCAGGGCGGCGGTCTGCATGTCTCCGATGAGTGCGTAATCCTCGATGCGCCCGGCCACGTGCGTCCTCGATTCGTCGTCGGTGTGTGGTCATGAGGGTGAGCGGGTGTCGATGAGACAGGGCCCGGTCTACATGGGGGGATTGAGCCAGTGAGCGGTCGGCCGGGTGACGAGCCGTGCGGCCTTGTACGCGTCGGCGAGCGACACGATGGCGGTGCTGCGGTAGGCCATGTCGCCGCGGGATATCACCAGTGCCGCGTCCGGTGTTGCGGGGGTCGCCAGGTAGAGCGGCAGCAGGAGCTGTAGCTCTGCCTTGCCCGGCTGCCACGCGGGGACCGCTGTCCCAGGATTGCGTTTCGCGATGTCGATGGTGCGGTGAACCGCACCTTCGAGCGCGAGTTCCAGGCCGAGGGGGATCTCCCTGAGTGCGGCCGGGAAAAGACTGGAAACCATGGAGGTGAACTGGCGGGCGACGAAGTTCAGGGGCAGGTCCCAGTCGAAGGCGTAGGCGTGAGGGTCCTGCGAGTACGAGGCCCCTTCCGGGAGTTCGGTGTACGCCTCCAACTGGCGGGTGCCCGCCACCCGCCAGCCGGCCAGATACCAGTCCTGTCGGTCGGCCTGGCGGTTCGGCTGGAAGACGCCGTAGATGAATTCGTGCTGTGGCGTGATGAGCCGCGTGTTGAAAACGCACGTCTGGCTGTCGGGGCTTGGCACGACCGAGTTCGTGACCAGAGACTGCTCGAAGGTCCAGGTCACGTAGTGCTTGAGCACCGCGAGCGAACCCCGCTCGGCGGCCGAGAACCTGTCCCAGGGCTCATCCACGGCCATCCGGGCGAGCTCGTCGAACGAGTCCGCGGACCCGGTGCCCGCCTGCCGCTCCTCTGCGGGACGGACGTGGCCGAGCCAGGCGAAGGCGCTCAGCTGGCCGCGCATTGACGAGTTCCCCCTCCCTCCGAGCGCGGAACTCCCAGCGCCGGAGGGCGTGCTGCCGACGGGGAGGCTGTGCGGGTAGCCGGAATCCGCAGCGGTGATCGACGGGGTGGTGTGCAGGGGTGACACGACAGCCTTTCAAGTCGGAATGGGTGCGGTGTGGGCTGCCGGGCGGATGCTCGCCCGGTCAGGCCGTGGTGAACGGGTGTGACCGGTCTGGGGCGGACTGCGCCGGTAAAGTGCCCGACATCGCATGCGCGTCCTGGACCAGGGCCCGGATGCCGGGTATCTCACGGGCCTCGTGCTGCAGTAGATGGGCCGTGCCGCCGTCGGCAGTCCGCACTGTGCGGACCGGTTCCCACGCGAGATGTTCCGACAGATGCCGGGCCAGCTGGGACGGGGCGACCCGCATCCGGACCCACGCGTGTCCGGTGTGGGCGGCCCGGTCGCTGGCCCACGACGTGATGACCCAGCTGAGCCGGTCCGCGGCCAGCGCCGGATCCGTGACTATCCGGACCAGTCCAACAGCACGCTGCGCCGCTTCGCGGGCCGGCCAGCCGACATGGGGTGTCTGGTCAACGATTGTCGCTGTGGCGACGACCGCCCCGTCACAGGTTAGAGCGAACGGCTGGGCGGCCGCCTCTTCGGCTGCAGTGAGGGGGCAGTAGCGGATGAGGCCGATACCTCTGTACTCGGCCCACCGGACCCGTGCCCTCCACAGAGCAGTGACCGCAGGCAGGTCGTCCGGCAGCATCTCGCGTATCTCGTACACAACATTCCTTGGGAATTTCGCTCTGGAACAGGGGTTGACGGGCGGCCCCCCGCTCGTGCAGGGCGTCGTCAATGCGGCCGACCAGGGACCGGGGCGTTGGCAGTCCACTGCGGGGATCCCGGTGATGACGGAGCTGACCGCATGGGTGCCGTTCTCCACGGTCGGCCTCGGGCGGACCGCCACCCGGCGGGGAGCGCTCTGCCGGGTGGGCGTAGCGTCTTGTTTGTCAGATGCGACGTCACGCAGACCCTCCGGCCCGCTGGGAGAGGGGCGGGTGGGGAGCGCAGGGGCGCGACCAGTGTCATGTCATGGTCCTCAGCCGGGTCGCCCATAGCTCCGGCTCGGACATCTCGCGCTGACTCGGAAGGAGGAGCCCGTCGCGCCATACCTGGTTGAGGCGCTGGATGCCCACGCTCTGAACCGCCGCTTCCACCAGCTTGCAGCCCACCGTGTACGGGATCTGCCGCGCCGCATACATGTCGGCTACACGTGGATCGCCGGCAACCCGGAGGTAGTGGTCGGAGCGGGGCGCGGTGTCGGCGTCGACCGGAGTACCGAAGAGTTTCCGGGTCATCTGCCGGTCGGCCCAGCGGGCGTGTCCCTCCTCCAGGATCGAGATCGCAAGGCGGGGCGGGGCCGAGCGTGAATCGGCCCACCGTGTGCCGTGCTTCGAGGCCCGGTTCTGTGCGTGGTGTACCAGTTCGTGAGCCACCACCTGCGTCAGGTACTTCTCGTCCGTGGACACCCCGGTGTGAAGCAGCCCCTCCGGCGTCAGGATTGTCTGGGAGAGCAGGTCCGGCCCAGGCATCGTTGCGCCCATCACCAGGTCACGCAGGAGCGGCGCCGTTCGCCGGAACGTAGACCGAGCGGCCGCTTCCCTGCGCACGACGGCCGGCATCTTCCACCACGGCTGCCGCGCGCGGAGTGCCGTGAACGCCTGGTCCATCTGGGACTGCTGTTCGGACTGCCAGGTCTGCGGGCTGACAATCCGGAAGATCACCAGGTGCGGCAGGTCCAGTTCCGTCGTCGGTTGCACCAGCGGCACGACCTCGGTGAGGATCCTGTCGACGCGGTGCTGGAGGGTTGCGTTGGTCCCCGTCTCGTCGAGGACCTTAATGTCCGTCATGCTGCTGCTCCCGTACTGATGGCCTGGCCGCTGCGGCGGGTCGCAGAGGCCCGTTGGAGGGTCGTCTCTGGGGACCTGTACTCAGGTCCCCAGAGACGACCGGTCTGGGGTGTGGCGGTGGATGGTCAGTGGTGTGCGTGATCCGGGTGCAGGGCGATGGCCGCGTACGTGCCCGTGGCGTGGTCCGGGAGGTGCGCGTGCGGGTTGCCCTGGTGGTAGCGGGACAGGGCGACCACTCCCGGTCTTCTCAGAGGCCATGGGGCGAGCAGTTGTGCGATCTCGGTCCCAGAACGCGGATGGAAGGGGAGTTCGGCCTTTGAGAGGTGACGGGCGGCGGCTGCTGCTTCGCGCTCGCAGAAGTCGGCCGTGACGTGGGTCATGGAGATCGCGCTGCCCGGCGGAGCCCAGGCCCTCACCTGATTGAGCACGAAGCCGGCTTCCGCCGTGCTCGTCGCACCCAAGGCGCCGCCGTGGGCGAGTATGCCCACCGGTTCCCCGGGGTCCAGGCTCTGCACGGCCGGGGCTCTGAGCACACTGAAGATGTTCCGGAAGTCCGCGTGGACGAAGGGGTGACTGCGCGGGATCGCCGTCAGGCACGTTCGCGTGTGACGGGCCATCGCCATGTCGGAGTCGACGTGGACGACCCTGGCTCCGGGTACGGAAGCGCACACGGGTTCGTGCAGTTCGTCGGATGTGGTGCCGGTGGGCAGCAGACCGGAGCCCAGGTCCAGGAACTGCGAGATCCCGTACTCCGACGCGAGGGCCGCGACAGTCAGGTGCCCGTGGACGCGGTTGATCAGCACGGCCGTCTCCAGCCACGGTGCCACTGCTCTCACACGGTTGGCGACCTGCCTGTCTGCAGGGTAGTTGTGGCGCCCGCCCAGAAGGTAGTTGGCGATACGGGCCGAGGACGGGCGGCAGGCCCAGCTGCGAGTACGGTCCGGGCCCTGGTGAAGGGCGGCTGGACCGGTGCTGGCGCGTTGCCCGGCAGTGCCGGCGAGTTGCTGAACCGGGTCCGGTGTCCGGGTTGCACGTGCGTGCCTGGTTGCGGTCATGCGGCTGCCCCGGCCGCAGTCAGCGGGGAGGGGAACCGCTGCGACCACTGATCGTGCTCGGTGCCCAGCGATTCCTGTCCCAGCCGCAGTATCTGGATGTCTCCGGTTCCGGCGGGCGCGTACGTGTGCTCCGCGTCGCGGAAGAGCCGCTCGATCGGGCGGCTGGTCATGAGACCGGCCGCACCGTGGACATCCATGGCAGTGCGGGCCGAGTCACGCACCAAATCGACGTTGACGAGCTTGGCGTTGATGAGCAGTTCGTCGCACGGCTTGCCCTGGTCCAGGAGGCGCACGGCCTCGTACGCGATGCTCCGGGCGGTGGTGAGGCGTGACGTCAGCAGTCCCAGCTTCTCCCTGATCGTCGGCAGCTCCGAGAGCGGGCGGCCGTAGAGAATGCGTTTTTGGGCGTAGGCGATCGTTTCGTCCACGAGGGCCTGGTGAATTCCGAGTGCCACCGCAGTCAGGTTGGGCCGGCCGTAGAGCACGCTGGAGGAGTAGGCGACATCGAGGCCGTCTCCAGGGACGCCGAGCAAGTTCTCCTCCGGTACCCGGCAGTTCTCCAGGATGAGCTCTCCGAAGGAGAACCCGCGCAGTCCCATGGCGGGTATGTGCTCGCTGACGGACAGGCCGGGCCGGCCGGACTCGACCAGGAACGCCGACAGGCTCCTTCGCCCCGCCTTCTTCGAGGTACGCACCACAATGCCGTGCAGGTTCCCGACGTGGGAGTTGCCGATGTAGCACTTGCGGCCGTTGAGCACGTAGTCATTGCCCCGGCGCTGCGCTGTGGCCTGCATGCCCAGGACATGGCTGCCGGAGTCCGGCTCGGTCACCGCGATAGTCGGAAGGACGGTCCCGGCCGCGACCTGTGGGAGCCAGGTCGTTTTCTGCTGATCGTTTCCGAAATGGAGGATCTTTGCCATGCCGAGCTGGGACGCCTGCACCGCCGCGCCCATCGCGGGGGACACCTGGGCGATCTCTTCGATGACGAGGGTCTTGGCGACATGGCCGACGCCCATCCCTCCGTACTCGGGGGGAATGGTGGCACCGATCCACCCCTGCCGGGCCATCAGGGACACCAGATCCCGCTCGACGGCGCCGCTCTGTTCCATCTCCGCCACCCGCGGGGCGACTTCGCACTCGGCGAAGGTGCGCACCGCCTGGCGAAGCTGTTCGTGCTGCGGTGTCAGATACAACCCGGACATCGTGTGCTCCCCTCCCTGTTCGGTGACGTTCGTTGTTCGGTCGCGCTGGTGGTCCTCACCGCGGCAGGTATCCGGCCCGCCTGTGGATGAAGTCGAGGACGGCGTCCCGGTGGGACTTGATGAGCGCGAGCATCGCCTGGCCCTCGCTCTTGGGCTGACTTTCGCGCCCGACGAAACACACCGTGCCCAGCACGACGCCCTCATGGATCAGAGGTGCGCCGGCGTAGCTGCGGATGCCGATCTGGTCGGCCACCGGGTTGGACGCGAAGCGCGGGGCGACGTAGACGCTGGGCAGGACCAGCGCGTTTCGTCTCCGCGCGACCTCGGGGCAGTAGCCGTGGTTGAGGGGCATGCTGCGGCCCACGGCCGGCAGCTCGCCCCCCTGAGGGGTGGCCAGCCCGAAGAACTGCTGGTGCTGCGTGCCGAAGATGTTGACCATCGCGTACGGGACGGCCGCGGCAAGGCTGAGGCGCACGGCGAATTCGTCGAGCTCGGGATCGGGGCCCGTGAGACCGAGAGCGTGCAGCAGCTCGGCCCTGCGCTTGTGATCCGGCTGTAGGGCGGGCGTGCTCATGCGTGCGCTCCGAGGCTTGGGGTGGTGGCATGGGTACGGGACACCTGGGTTTTGATCCGCAGTTCGATCAGGCAGATCAGCACGTCCAGTGCGGATGCGTGGTTGCGGGCGTCGCAGATCAGCACGGGGACGGATTCCGGGAGCCGCAGGGCGTCGCTGACCTCGTCCGTGCTGTAGCGCAGGGCGCCGTCGAACTCGTTGACGGCCACGACGAAGGGGGTGCGGCGCTGTTCGAAATAGCCGATGGCAGCGAAGGAGTCCGTGAGTCGGCGGGTGTCGGCCAGGACCACGGCGCCGACGGCTCCGTGGCAGAGGTCGTCCCAGGTGAACCAGAAACGCTCCTGACCTGGGGTGCCGAACAGGAACACTTCAGTGTTGAGACCCTTGAGGCTGATCTTGCCGAAGTCCATCGCGACCGTCGTTGTGGTCTTGGCCCCGATTCCGGTCAGGTCATCGGTGTCCTGACCAGCGATGGTCAGCGACTCTTCGGTGATCAGCGGCCTGATCTCGCTGACCGTGCCCACCAGCGTGGTCTTGCCGACACCGAAACCGCCCGCGACCAGGACCTTCAGCACCGTCGGTGCTGCATGACCGCGTGCGGAGTCAGACCAAGCGTCGTAGGCCGGCAACGACTGCCTCCAGGAGGTGATTGTTTTCGTGCGGGGCAATATCGGCGGGAGCGGTGAGGACCAGCGCTCCGAGGTCGAGAAGGTCGCAGACCAGGACCTTGGTGACTTGGACGAGCTGGCTGCGCAGTCCCGCGAGCTCGACAATGGACCGAGGTGAGATGAGGCAGAGCAGCCGCATGGCCTCGGCCTCGGCGCCGATGTCGGTAGGAGCGGTGGCAGGCCCCGGGCTCAGCAGCGACGTCAGCTGCAGTGCGTACTTCGGGCGGGTGCGGCCCGCGGTGATCGTGTACGGACGCACATCGTCCAGGGCACTGTCGTGCCAGGCGCTACGGCGGGGAGCCACGTCACTGCTCCTGCCCGCCGGTCCGGGCCCTGGTGCTCAGATGCTCGTCGAGGCTCTTGATCAGGATGGTCATTTCCCAGCCGATGGCACCCGGATCCGCATCTTTCCCGGCGATGACTCCCAGGCGCGTGCCGACAGTTGAGGTGTGGCCGGCGGATCCGGCGCTCATCACGAACAGCGTCTCGGTCTCGCCCTCGATGACGAGCTGCCGCACACCGCCTCGCAGAATCCCGCGAGCGAGCGAGTACAGCCCGCTGATGGCTGCGGCCAGCCTGCCCTCCGCCCCGGTGTCGGCTTCGTCGAAGTAGGAGGTGTCGGTCCCGTCGTCGGCGTAGGCGATCGTCAGGCCATCGGGGGCGACGAGCACTACGTGGTGGGCATGAGGAGTACGAGACAGGAATCCGGCCAGCAGCCCGTCGAGCGTTGCGCCGCTGGTAGGAACGGTGTCGGGCATGAAACTCTCCTGGTTCTCGTGAGTGGGGGGAACGGGGGCAGGCGTCAGTCGCCGGCCGGGCGTGTGCGTTTGAATCGCGCCATCAGATCGGGACTGGGCGAACCGACCGGCTCCCGCGGTACGTCCGGGGCCGGTGCCGGGACGTGGCCGGCCGGAGTGGCCTCGCGGCGCGGAAGTGCGGGCCTGACGCCGCCATCGCCTTGGTCAGGACGGCCATGCGAATGCCCGGTGTCGTCTCCGCCGGTGGTGCACTGGGTCTGCGGGAGGCGCCGGGGGAGCCCGGCCACGGGACGCTCCGGACCCGCCGACACTGTGAGACCACCTTGCGCGGGCACCGCGGCCGGCGTGTGAGAAGGGGCCGCTGCGTGTCTCGGGGCCGGCTGCTCCGCCAGTGTGACGAGCAGCCTTCCGGGAAGGACAACAACCGCGCGTATGCCGCCCATCACATCCGAGTGCAGCTCGATGACGACGCCATGCCGCCTGGCCAGCAGCGCGGCGACCAGCAGACCGATCTGCCCTTCTCTGAGACGACTGCGCGGGTCGGCCCCTTCCGGGCGCGCCAGCAGATCGTTCAGAGCGGCGCGCTTCTGGGCGGTCATGCCCGGGCCGCGGTCGACGATCTCGATGGCCAGTCCGTCCGTCACATGGCTGGTGCGTACCTCGACATCGGTCGCCGAGAACCTCGTCGCGTTCTCCACCAGCTCGGCCAGCAGATGCACAACGCTCGGGCTCACATAGCCGGGCAGGGCGACGGGCTGATCCGAATGCACGATCTGCACACGGGGGTAGTCCTCGATCTCGCCGGTCGCCATGCGGAGCACGGTGGCGACCAGGACCGGCTCGACAGTGCGCGTCGGTAGGTCTCCGCCCAGCACCGCCAGACTCTCCGCACCCCGGCGCATCCGCGTCACCAGGTTGTCGATGCGGAACAGCTCACCCAGCAGGTCGGGGTCCTCGACCTCACATTCCACTTCGTCCAGGACGGCCAGGGTGCGGTAGATGAGCGAGTGCAGGCGCGCAGAGATGGGCCGGAAGATCTCGGCCAGCTCCGCTTCCTGGTTCAGCAGATGATGCTGGTGGGCGGCCGCGGCAATCACTGCCTGCCATGCCACGGTCTGGCCGTGCGTCAGCGCCGCCAGGGCATCGGCGTACAGGTCGCCGGTCTGCTGGAGCGGCGGCGGCGGGGCGTGATGGACGAGGACGCGTCCTTGCTCCACCTCCGATGCCGCCCAGACGATCTGCTGTCGGCCTATTTCGATCAGTCCGGAGATCTCCTGCAGGGCCTGCTCGGCCCGGGCCTTCCCCGCCTGGGCTTCCTTCAAGCCCTTTTCGGCCTCGGCACGCTGTGACGCGGTACGCGCGAACGTATCGCGCGCACTGCGGGAGCGCAGGTACATCCGCCACGTCGCGGCGCTCGCCGCCGAGGCCCCGGCCGCGACGGCGGCCGGCATCGGCAGCAGACCGAGACTCTCGGCCGCCCACGCGCAGCCCACCACTGCCGCAGCCAGAGCACTGGACGTGGCTGCAGGAGGAAGAGGGAACCCACTTCCGGAATGCAGCGCCCTGTCGGCTCCGCTCGCGGTCCGGCGGCGGCGTCCTGAAGCCGGCCGCGTGCGGAACACATGCTCAGGCACAGGTCACCTCAAGGGGACGGTCCCCGACAACGGACCAGAGCGCGACCGCCGACCTCGGGGATCGCGAGCGGCTCAGACCGTGGTGCAGTGCCGAGCGTGCGGTTACCGGCGCATAGTCAGAAGAGTTGTGGGACGGGAGGAGCCAGAGACGAGCGGCGCACTGCACGCGGGAAGAAGACTGTTCAGGGTCAACGCACGACCACTGCCCTTGCGAGAGGCAGGCCGAGTGCGGAGCACCCCAGGTGTCGGCGGTGCCCGCCTCGACCGGAATCAGCAGAACGCCGTGCGGCCTGCAGTAGAGGATCGGGCCCACGGGCTCCCCCTCCATCCGCAGTCTCTCGACCGCGGGCAGCCCGATCCCCGCACTTGTACGGACGGTGTCGTGGCGGGGCGGCAGCACCGCCGGGCGGGGCTGCTCGGCAGTGGCGATATGCCAGGACAGGTTCGTGCTCAGAAAGGGAGACATCGGGACTCCGGTCAAGGCCTTCACCATCGAAGGGCGCGGCAGGTTGTGAGCGGAAGCCGCTGGAGAAGCAGCGGGAATGACGGAAGGGAGGCCACCGGGGCCGGCGAAGGGGCCGTAACCGACGGGGGACGGTGGTAGGTGGTTCGGGAGTGGATCTCGTCTGAAACCAAGCCTGATCTCCCCGCCGCGAAAGCGGTACGCCAAACCTTGGCCACGTTGTGGCCATGTCGAGGGCAGCCGACAGCGAACCTCCGCGTCCCTGCGTTCATTTCAAGGGTCACAAGAGCGGAGAAAAGGGTCGATCGGGTAGCGCCCCACGCGCTCCCTGGCGGTATGCGGGGAGCGTGGCCATAACGTGGCCATCTTCATTGAAGTGCTTGACAATGCTTGTTGAGTTGTACTCGCAAGGGCGCTGTTTGTGTCCTTTGTGATGCTTTTCTCGTTGCGGGACTCATTTTGTAATCGAGGTCCGAGCCGGGGCTCCGGGCACGGTCGGAGAAGTACTGGCCAGGGTTTGCCGGTGAATCGGTGGCTGCACGCCCACATCGGCAGTGGTGAACAGCGTGTGGGGCGGAGCGTTCCCCGGTGAGACCTGTTGCTGTCCATACGGGGCGTGCACGGAGCCGCTGATGGGTGATTCCGGCCTCCAGACCGGCCGGGCCGAGATCACGGCAGCCGATATGGCCACAACATGGCCAAGGTATGGCGTACCGCTGCCCTGCCTCTGTCGGGGAGGGTTAGCAGCGGGTCGATTTCCCGGCCCACGCCACACGGCGTCTCGAAGAACAAGGAGACGAAGGTGCCGTCGACAACAGCCGAATTCATCCGGGGCCGGAAATTGGGACAACTGGTTGACCATCACGCCTTCGCTCTCAAGGCCAGGAGTGAACCTCTGGCGTGGGCCCGCGAGACGGTTCGCTGGCTGATGAAAGACCGCTCTGACCAGGGACGGATCGACGACACTGTTCTGGTCGCCACCGAACTCCTCACCAACGCGATCCGGCACGCGGGCGGGCCGGTGTCCTTCACCCTCGACCTCTACGAGGAGGGCGTCACCGTGGGTGTCGTCGACTGCGGAACCGATACCACTGCCATTCCAGCAGTTCCTGTCAGCCTCTTGGCCGACCTGAACGAGGGGGAGGCCGATGCCATCGACAGGCTCGACCTACCTGAAGGCGGACAAGGTCTGTTCTTGATCTCTGCGTTCGCCAATGCATGGGGTGTCGAGCTTGTCCCGGCCGGCAAAGTTGTGACTGCAGCCCTCTACTTGCGCGGGAGCAGTGCGTGAGCGATTCCGATCTTGGCGTCCGCCACCTGTGCCGGGGCATCGTCACCAACCCGCTCGGCCTCCACTGCAACATGTCCACTGGCCGCGCGCCGCACGACGAGTCGGAACACATCAATCAGTTCCTGGGGGGCCTTAGCCGCGCGGTTGAGCGGGGGGCGACGCTCTTCGACACCTCCGACTCCTATGACTACGGGCACACGGAACGGGCCATCGGCAAGTTTCTGCGTCGGCATCCGAAACTGCCCCTCCAACTGAGCAGCAAGGTAGGGCAGTTGCGCGGCAGTGCTGAGCACCCGTATGCGGGCCGGCACATCCACCACCAGCTTGAGCAGTCGCTGGAAAACCTCTACGCCGAGCAACTCCACCTGTACACGTTGGACAGCTTTGATTTCGGGCCCGATGACCGGTACTTGGGCAACGCCATCGACGTGATGCGCACGCTCCGTGAAGTGGAGTCCATCAAGGCGATCGGTATGCGCGGGCCGTCTGTCAGCTACGTCGCATCCCCCGAGGAATGGGCGGCAGAGGCTGAACGGTTCCTGTATCTGTTCCGACTGATCAAGCCCGATGTGGTCTGGACGCGATTCAACGCCTTCACCCCAGCCGTTTCCATCGAAGGGGATGACTTGTCCACCTTCACTGCCAGGCACGGCGTCGGCCTGGTGCTGGCAGCCCCCTTGGGCCTTGGTCTTCTTACGGGGAAGGCGTCGTCGCGGGCAGAGCTCTCCCCGAGGCACGCACGACTCATACCTCCACACATGAAACAGGTCGATGAGGGACTCCAGGGGCTTCGCGGCCACTCCGGCGACGCTCCAGGCGCTCTGACCCAGCTGGCCCTCCGCTCTTCCTTGCAACGCGGGGAACAGTGCGTGGTCGTTGTCGGCTTCGACAACGAGCAGCAGGTCGAGGAGAGCTACCGCTGCCTGGGGCACCCGCTCACGCCAGAGGAGCTCGGGGCCGTCGACGACGCCTATGCCGACTTCCGGACTCGCCTCCACGAGGAAGTGACACGCTCGCCCACCAAGGAACTGCAGGCATGACACCGCACCCCAACAGAGCCGTCGCAGTGGGCGGCGCTGGTTGCCGGGGGTAGGTGACATCAGTTCAGGTCTTCGCCTTCCTGGGGAGGAGAAGCGAGTTCGGGGTATGGACTCCCCTTTGCCTCGGTTCCGACACGGGCAAGCCTGTGAACCAGCGCGTCTGGCCGTCGCCGATGTTCCCGCACATGGGCGCTCACTCGCAGGGGTATCGAACGGCAGCGCTACCGGTTGCTGGAAGAGGTGCTCCAGGATTCTGCCGGTGTCGCGCTGGGGGCAGGCTCCGCACTTCGCCGGCCATCCACCGGTCGAAGTACGACGAGCGATGGAGACATCAGCGAGGCAGCGGTCCCCGGTTTGCCCGGCCAACTCCTGTCCCGCCTATGCGAAGTGGCTGCTGAACGTCTTGCTCGTGGTCCAGCACCGCTCCTGCACCATCCGGCGGAACAACGTCATCCGATTCCCCCGTCAGTCCAGCCCGCCTGGTACGCAGGGCAACGCTCCGTACGACGCGCCAACGGTAGGCCGGTGAGGAGCTGGTGGTGCGCCAGAGCTCGACGAGATCCACACGGTTGATCTCCAGGGACACGGGGGCGAGGGTTCGCAGGCGGGCGACGCTCTCGATCACGGGCGCGGCGGACCGTTCCCGGTTGTTGTACTGGATTCCCAGATGGGGCCGGAAGGCAGCGGTGGGCTTGCCGCCGGGTACTCCGGCTTGATGGCCGATCGCGCAGAGGGCGGCATGCAGACGGACAAGCGGCGACCAAGGGGTGAGGGTGAAGCGTACAGCCCCGCGTGAACCGGCAAGGGGATGGGCGGCGATTCGGAAGCTATCCTCAGGCAGCTGCTCGGCCAGTTCAGCGAGAAGTCGCAGCTGCTGGTTCGACACCCTGTCGGTGCTGCCGACGCGGGTCAGCGTCACGTGCAGTCCGTCCGCAGGAACGGGGTCCATGCTCAGGTGCGCGAGTTCGTTCTGACAGTGCCTTGTACGGTCGAGCAGGTGGAGGGCCTCGGGGAACGTGAGCATCCAGTAGTAGGCGCGGCGTCCCTTGCCCCATCCGGGACGCTCCCAGTGGTTCGTCATCTGCTTGACCGCAGTGAACGCATGCCAGTCGTGATCGACGAGCAGCCCGGGATCGACGAGGTCGGGGGGCGGGTGCAGCGGGAACGCCGAAGGATGGACATCCAGTTCGGGCGTCACGACTCTCCTTACTGCTGTGGCGCGAGCTCCGGGCCCGGGCCACTGATGATCGGTTTGGCTTGAGGGTGTGAGCGCCAGTTTCGAAGCTCCTCGGCATACTGGCTTACATCAGCCTCAGCCTGCCAAGGCCTCGCTCGCTCGTACAGTTCATTTGCCCTTTGCCACACGGAAGTGATGGGCGCGGTGGTTCCTGCGTGAAGCGCACTCTGTCCGAGAGCCATGGCCTGTTCAATCTCCGGCTGTTTGTGCTGGAGGAGGGCCGTGGCGACGTCGAGACGGACCAGGGCGCGGCTCCACTCGGAATCGGAGTTCTCGATCAGGCTATCAATCAGTTCTGCACAGGACAGAACCTCGGCTGTGTCATCGAGGGACAGCCGAGCGGTGATCACGTTGGCCAGGGTGCGGGCCGGGCTGTAGGGCGCGAAGGAGATGCATGAAGTGATCCCAGAGGGAAGGCCAGCCAGCCTGTCGGAAAGGTCCAGGGCTTTGCCGATGGATCGCTCCGCGCCCCTTCGGTCGCCTAGACGGGCCAGAGCACGTGCTCGTCCGTTGGCCAGGAGCCGGATGGCTTGATGGCTGGTCGGCGCCATTTCGATTCCGGCTGCCGCCGCAGCGTCGGCTTCGGAGTATCGACGCTGGTAGTAGAGGCTGAGCGACCGGGTGCCGGCAGCCCACATCTGCAGCTGTGTATCGCCGATGTGCTTCGCAAGGACCTCGGCCTCCGTGCAATATGCCTCCGCTACGGTGGGCCCTGATCCGGCGTTGACGGCCATGTAGGCCAAGAGGCCCGCAGCACGGCTGGTTAGCCCGAACAACTCGGCCCGGACCGCCGGTAGATGTTGCCCGCTCAGCAGAGTGTGGAGCGTACTTCGGATCATTCGAGCCTCACCGGCGAGCGCCTGAGGGCCACTGGTCTCGTAGCGGTCCACGATCCCCTGCAATTGCCCACGGAAGTGTTCCAATAACGCCGCATCCACACTGGACCGGGTCAGCGACTCAGTCTGGGCAGCGACTGACAACGGGTCGTCGAACATGCCTGTCTGGGGGGAAGCAAGGGGCCGCGAGCTCTGCCGAACCGCTGGCAAGGGCACGGCCGCCATCAGCATCTTGCTGTCCGAGGTGTGGAACAGCTTCGCTACGGGTTGCTGGAAGAGGTGCTCCAGGATTCTGCGGGTGTCGCGCTGGGGCAGGCTCCGCACTTCGCCGGCCATCCACCGGTCAAAGGTGCGACGGGGGACAGAGATCTCCCCGAGGCGGCGGTTCCCAGTTTGTTCAGCCAGTTCCCGCCCCGCCTTCGCAAAGTGGGTGCTGAACGTCTCGCTCGTGGTCCAGCGCCGCTCCTGCACCATCTGACGGAACAACGTCGGCCGCATAGCCTGTACCTCCGGGACGTCGGCGGATCAGTCGTGCGGGCCCGCCATTCTCTGCAGCTTTCTCAGTACTGAAGGCATCAGGGACCAGGCCGAAGAGCCTGATGCACGCGAACCCGAGAAGATGCTCCAGGACCATCTGGGTCTCGCGCCGGGGGAGCACCTCCAGTTCGCCAGCCATCCACCGGTCGAAAGTACGCCGGGCCACCGCGGCCCCAACCGGTCGGCCGGTACCTGTCACAAGCGCCACTTCGCGGGCCGCTCGCGCGAAGTGCGCGGAGAAGACAGCCCAGCTAACCCAGCGCTGCTCCTCAAGGAGTACCCGGAACAGTGTTGGGCGGGTCAAGACGACAGTCCTCCTGGGACAAGCCAACCGAGACAGCGACAGCCACGACAGGCGACAGCTTCTGCACGCACTGTGACCTGGCTAGGATGCTCCTAATCAACTGTGCTTGACAACTAGCTGAGCAAAATTGCTCGCACTTTTGGTTGTGATACGAGGCGAGCGACGGCACACTGTCGGCATGTCGACTAAAGCGCCCCCGACCTCCATGGTCCGGTCCCAACTGGGCGCCCTGCTGGCCCAACTACGGGTTGAAGCCGGGCTACGCCAGAGCGAGGCCGTGACCAAGGCCGGCGTCCTGGACAAGGGCGGGCTGAGCAGAGTCGAGGGCGGTACCCGAGGAATCACTCAGCCCACCGCCGAGCGCCTCCTGGACTGCTACAACGTCACCGGCGAAGGAGTACGGAACGAGATTCTTGAGCTCATCCGTCTTGACGCGTCACTGAGGCGGAAGCCGCAGTGGTGGAAGAGGCACAACGACGTACTCAGCCCGACCGCCTTCGACAACTACCTTGGCCTGGAAGCGGTGGCCAGTGAGATCAGGAACTACGAACCGCTGGTGATTCCGGGCATTCTTCAGACTCCCGAGTACGCCAGCGCCGTCGTACCCGCACTGCGTCCGGATCTGACCGAAGCTCAGGTCCGGCGGTTCGCTGAGATCCGGGCCGCACGCCAGCGGCGCATCCTGGCCGCCCCCTCGGACCAGGGCGACGGACCTCGGCTGACAATTCTCGTGGACGAGCGGGCGGTCGAGCCTCCCGCAGCCGGGCCGGCTGTCATGAACCGTCAGTTTCAACACCTCATCGATGCGGCCGACCACCCTCGAATTACGCTTCGGATGAGCCTCAAGTCCGTCGGCCTCCACCCAGGACTCACGGGCGGCTTTGTGATCATGAAATTCCCCTCGCACGCGGTCCGGGACGTTGCGTGCGCAGAACTCATGAGCCGCTCCGTCTACCCGCAGGACGAGGACGAAGTCTCCCGCTACCACAACGCATTCGACTGGCTGTGGAAGCGGGCGCTCACCCCCACCGAGACCCAGAATCGTCTCAGAACAGCGATGGAGGAGCTTCAACAGTGAACCCCAGCAAGACCGTCACCACAGGTACCCCTTGCAGCAGCGACGGCGTCCGGTGGCGCAAGTCCTCATACAGCGGCGGGTCCGGAAACTGTGTCGAGTTTGCCTTGGCCCGACCTGGCCAGATCTTGGTCCGGGACAGCAAAATTCCCGGTGGTGCGGTGCTGTCATTCCCTGCTGCGGCACTGACAGCCTTCCTGACCGTCGTAGTCCAGGAGGAGAACCCACCCGCATAGCTGAGGTGACCCCCGGAGTGTGGACACGGGGTTCATGCGGCGAGTGAGAGTTTAGCTGTCTTGTGGTGCTGCTGTTCGAACTCCATCGGGGACAGGTAGGAGAGTGCGCTGTGCCGGCGGCGGGCGTTGTAGTAGGTGAGCCACTGGAATATCTCCAGGCGCGCCTGGCTCATCGTCGTGAACAGCTTCTTGTGCATCGTCTCTCGCTTCAGTCCCTGCCACAGGCTCTCGACCAGAGCGTTGTCATAGCTCGAGCCGACTCTGCCCATGCTTCGACGGATGCCGTGCAGGTCGCAGACCTGGGAGAACGCGGCCGAGGTGTACTGCGATCCGCGATCCGCGTGGAAGATCACTCCGGTGACGTTGCCGTCGCGGGCCGTGACCGCGGCCTGGAGCGCGTCGATGACCAGCTCGGCCCGCATGTGCGGGGCCATCGACCAGCCGAGCACTCGGCGCGACCGGATGTCCACGACGCAGGC
>NZ_JBHWIY010000033.1:0-87892 GCF_042731715.1 Streptomyces sp. NPDC059832
CGGTCAGGGTGTCCCCCTTGACCGGCGCACTCGGAGCCAGGGTGTTCAGGGACACGTCGACCGTTTCGGACCCGGTGGGGGCCTTGCCGGTCCCGGCGGCCTGCGCCGCGGGTGCGGTCGGGCCGGCCAGCAGAGCTGCGACGAGCGGCGCCCCGATGATCAGGGCGGCTGTGCGCCGCAGCCACCGGCGGGCAGGAGAGGGATCGATCCCCTGAATGTCTGCCGGCTCGGCCACGCGCTTACCCGTCCCTCGTCGTCGTCAGCTGGTGTCGGTTGTTGCGTCCACGCATGGTAACGATGTGCGCGGGTGCCAAGTGCTGGGGAGTTCGCTACATGATCGGAAGAGTCTTGCAGGGCGGGACGAAACCAGGGCGACCGGGCCGGTCCGGGCACGTACCCTTTTCTGTTGTGTCGAACGCCAATGAAGACAGCTCCCGTGCCCTGACCCAGGTGCAGCACCGCGCAGTCAGTGAACTGCTGCGGGTGTCCCCGGTCGCCGACGACCTTGCTCGCCGTTTCCAGGACGCCGGGTTCGGTCTCGCCCTGGTCGGAGGCTCGGTCCGGGACGCGCTTCTCGGCAGGCTCGGGAACGACCTGGACTTCACGACGGACGCCCGCCCCGAGGCCGTACTGAAGATCGTCCGGCCCTGGGCCGACTCGGTGTGGGAGGTCGGGATCGCCTTCGGCACCGTGGGCGCCCAGAAGGACGGCTACCAGATCGAGGTCACCACATACAGGTCGGAGGCGTACGACAGGACCTCGCGCAAGCCCGAGGTGTCCTACGGCGACTCCATCGAGGAAGACCTCGTCCGCCGTGACTTCACGGTCAACGCGATGGCCGTCGCACTTCCGCAGAAGGAATTCATCGATCCGCACGGTGGTCTTGAGGACCTGGCGGAGCGCGTTCTGCGTACCCCCGGAACACCCGAGGAGTCGTTCTCCGACGATCCGCTGCGCATGCTGCGCGCTGCCCGTTTCGCGGCTCAGCTGGACTTCGATGTCGCCCCCGATGTGGTCACCGCGATGAGGGAGATGGCCGGGCGGATCGAGATCGTCTCCGCCGAGCGGGTCAGGGAGGAGCTCAACAAGCTGCTGCTCTCCACCCACCCCCGCAAGGGGCTGGCGCTGCTCGTCGACACGGGGCTGGCGCAGCAGGTGCTGCCGGAGCTTCCCGCGCTGCGTCTGGAAAGTGACGAGCATCACCGTCACAAGGACGTCTACGAGCATTCGCTGACCGTCCTGGAGCAGGCGATCGACCTGGAGGAGGACGGCCCCGATCTGGTTCTGCGCCTTGCCGCCCTCCTCCATGACATCGGCAAGCCGAGGACGCGACGCTTCGAGAAGGACGGGCGCGTCTCGTTCCACCACCATGAGGTGGTGGGCGCCAAGATGGTCAAGAAGCGGATGACCGAGCTCAAGTACTCCAACGACATGGTCAAGGACGTCTCGAAGCTGGTGGAGCTTCATCTGCGCTTCCACGGCTACGGCGACGGCGAGTGGACGGACTCCGCGGTCCGTCGGTATGTACGCGACGCCGGCCCCCTGCTGGAGCGGCTGCACAAGCTGACCCGCTCGGACTGCACCACGCGGAACAAGCGCAAGGCCGCCGCCCTCTCCCGGACCTATGACGGGCTGGAGGAGCGCATCGCGCAGTTGCAGGAGCAGGAGGAGCTGGATGCCATCCGCCCCGACCTGGACGGCAACGAGATCATGAAGACCCTGGGCGTCGGTCCCGGGCCGGTCATCGGCAAGGCGTACGCGTTCCTGCTGGAGCTGCGCCTGGAGCATGGCCCGATGGAGCACGACAGGGCGGTCGAGAAGCTCAAGGAGTGGTGGGCCGCGCAGGGCTGAGGCTGCTGGAGGCCAGCTCTGCCGACAGGGAAACGCGCTCATGTTTCACGTGAAACATGACCACCCTCCGGTACCGCGCTCCGAACTGACGAGGGGCGCTGTTTCACGTGAAACAGCGCCCCTCGCTTTGCTGAGCCTCCGGCGCTAGCGAGCCTCTCCGATGCGGTCCCATCGGAACAGCAGAACGGCGACGACCGCGTAGAGAACCGCCACTCCGATCACCACCACGGTCGACCGCCCGTCGGGAGGCAGCAGCAGCGCGGAGATCGCGGCGGCTCCCACGAAAGCAACGTTGAACAGCACGTCGTAGAGGGAGAAGACCCGGCCGCGGAAGGAATCCTCCACCGACGTCTGCACTACCGTGTCGGTCGCGATCTTTGCCCCCTGGGTGACCAGCCCGAGAACGAACGCCGCGACCAGCATCGGTACGGGGACGAACCACAGCCCCAGTGCGGGTTCGAGGACGGCGGCCCCCGCCGCGCACACCGCCATCCAGCGGAACCGGCCGAGCCGTCCCGCTGCCCAGGGCGTCAGCACGGCCGCCGCGAAGAACCCCGCACCGGAGACCCCCACGGCCAGTCCGAGAAGAGCCAGGCCTTCGGATTCGCTGTCGGTCCAGGCGTACCGGCACAGCATCAGCACCGTCACGGTCAGCGCTCCGTAGCAGAAGCGCATCACGGTCATGGCGGTCAGCACCCGGGTGGCCTGCTTCCGCTCCGCCAGATGGCGCAACCCGTCGGCCAGCCCCCGCGCGGTGGCGGCCAGGGCCTCCCTCAGTCCGATCCGGTGTCCGTCCGGATCCGGCCCGAGGAGTCCGGTGGCAAGGGTCAGGGAGGCCAGCGCCGAAGCGAGATAGAGCGTCGCGCCCAGCAGTACCACCGCGGCATCGGATTCCGCGAGCAGCAGTCGTACGGCGAAGGCGAGGCCGCCGCCCGCCGTGGCCGCGAGCGTCCCGGCAGTCGGCGAGAGCGAATTGGCCAGCACCAGCCGGTCGCTGTCGACGACACGCGGCAGCGCGGCCGAGAGGCCGGCCAGGACGAAGCGGTTGACCGCGGTGACACACAGCGCCGAGGCGTAGAAGAGCCAGTCGGGTACGGAACCGAGGATGAGGAGCGCCGTGCAGCAGGCGAGCGCGGCACGCAGCAGGTTTCCGTACAGAAAGACCTGGCGGCGCGGCCAGCGGTCCAGCAGAACGCCGGCAAAGGGGCCGATGAGCGAGTAGGGCAGCAGCAGCACCGCCATCGCGGAGGCGATGGCACCTGCCGAAGCCTGTTTCTCCGGCGAGAAGACGACGTGAGTCGCCAACGCCACCTGGAAAACACCGTCGGCCGACTGGGAGAGGAGTCGTACGGCCAGCAGACGACGGAAGTTCCGAAGGCGCAGAAGAACGCGCAGATCACCCACGACGGCCATGCGATCAAGAGTCACATACGTTGAGGGTCCCCGGGCAGATTGCCCGGGGACCCTCAACAGCGCGGGGAGGAAGGAGCGTTGCCGCTCAGTGCTCGGCCGCGTGGACGCACCGTGTCCGGCTGCGTCAGTTGGAGACCTCGCCCCTGATGAACTTCTCGACGTTCTCGCGGGCCTCGTCGTCGAAGTACTGGACCGGCGGGGACTTCATGAAGTACGAGGAAGCGGAGAGGATCGGGCCACCGATGCCGCGGTCCTTGGCGATCTTCGCGGCGCGGACGGCGTCGATGATGACACCGGCGGAGTTCGGGGAGTCCCAGACCTCGAGCTTGTACTCCAGGTTCAGCGGAACGTCACCGAAGGCGCGGCCCTCAAGACGCACGTACGCCCACTTGCGGTCGTCCAGCCAGGCCACGTAGTCCGACGGGCCGATGTGGACGTTGTCCGCACCGAGCTCGCGGTCACGGATCTGGGAGGTGACGGCCTGCGTCTTGGAGATCTTCTTGGACTCCAGGCGCTCACGCTCGAGCATGTTCTTGAAGTCCATGTTGCCGCCGACGTTCAGCTGCATCGTGCGGTCCAGGATGACGCCCCGGTCCTCGAAGAGCTTCGCCATCACGCGGTGCGTGATGGTGGCGCCGACCTGCGACTTGATGTCGTCGCCGACGATCGGGACACCGGCCTCGGTGAACTTGTCCGCCCACTCCTTGGTGCCGGCGATGAAGACCGGGAGAGCGTTGACGAACGCGACCTTGGCGTCGATGGCGCACTGCGCGTAGAACTTCGCAGCGACCTCGGAGCCGACCGGCAGGTAGCAGACGAGAACGTCGACCTTGCGGTCCTTCAGGATCTGGACGATGTCGACCGGGGCCTCGGCCGACTCCTCGATGGTCTGGCGGTAGTACTTGCCGAGACCGTCGTGGGTGTGGCCGCGCTGGACCGTGACGCCGGCGTTCGGCACGTCGCAGAGCTTGATGGTGTTGTTCTCGCTGGCACCGATGGCGTCCGCGAGGTCGAGACCGACCTTCTTCGCGTCGACGTCGAAGGCGGCGACGAACTCGACGTCCCGCACGTGGTACTCGCCGAACTGGACGTGCATCAGACCGGGCACCTTGCCGGCCGGATCGGCGTCCTTGTAGTACTCGACGCCCTGGACCAGCGAGGCGGCGCAGTTGCCCACGCCGACGATGGCTACGCGAACCGAACCCATTCCGGTTGCTCCCTGTGTGTTTTGGATGTTCCCGATGAAGGCCCCGCGGATCTGCGGGGACCTCACTTTGCGGTGTCGTCGGACGGATCCGGCGGGGTGTCACCCCTGCGCCGGGGCAGGCCGCCCGTCTCTCCTGCTGTGTTCTGCTGAGCTTCGCTCCCGGGCGAGGATCGTCGCTGATCCCGTCCCGACCGCTCGCTCTCGATGAGCTCGTTCAGCCAGCGCACTTCGCGCTCCACGGACTCCATGCCGTGTCGCTGCAGCTCAAGTGTGTAGTCGTCGAGGCGTTCGCGGGTGCGGGCCAGAGAGGCCCGCATCTTCTCCAGCCGCTCCTCCAGCCGGCTCCGCCGGCCTTCCAGCACGCGCATCCGCACCTCGTGCTCCGTCTGCCCGAAGAAGGCGAAGCGGGCTGCGAAGTGCTCGTCCTCCCAGGAGTCGGGGCCGGTGTGCGAGAGCAGCTCCTCGAAGTGCTCCTTACCTTCCGCTGTCAGCCGGTAGACGATCTTGGCGCGGCGCCCGGCCAGTGAGGAGGCGGGGGCGACCGCACGGCCGGGGGTGGGCGGAAGGTCGGCGGGGGCGGCCCCCGGCTCCTCGATCAACCAGCCGTTGGCGACCAGCGTCTTGAGGCAGGGATAGAGAGTGCCGTAGCTGAAGGCGCGGAAGATCCCCAACGAGGTGTTGAGGCGCTTGCGCAGCTCGTAGCCGTGCATCGGGGACTCGCGGAGCAGGCCGAGAACGGCGAATTCGAGGATGCCGGAGCGTCTGCTCAACTTCGCCTCCTCCTTCTCCGAGTGCTCCTGCGGGGCCCTGTGCCGGGCTGATGTACCGAGCTGATGTATCGACTCGATACATCACGACGATAGATCGGTCGTCGCGATGCGACAAGGGGGGCCATCGTGAACGGCGTCACATCGTGAATTCGTAGGCACCGACTTGCGTTGTTTGGGGTGAAGTTCGGCCCAAGGAGGGTTTTGACCGTGCGTAGTCTGTGCGGCATGCAGACCACCGGGAACCGTGCGACGCCCGCGCGCGTCAGTCTTCGCGGACCAGCCGGACGCATGGCGGACGAGCCTGTCGCAAGGCTTGTCCGTAATTCGGGGGGACCGGATCTCAACTGCCGCTTCCAGGCGCTCTCGCCTGCCCGAGGAGTAGTCGTTCGATGAGCGAGCACCGTCGCAAAACGCCGCAACCGCAAGGTGGTGGGCGCGCAGCGGCCAGACGAGCCGCCCAGCAGTCCTCAGGACGCCGCGCCGCTCCGTCACGCGGAGTAACTTCTGAGTCACCTTCCGGATCGCATGGTGGGGACAGCCCGTACGGCGGGCGTGCCGAGGCCAGACGAGCCGCCCAGCGCGGTGGCGCGGGCCGCGGCGGCGGTGCCGGTGGACGTCGCCGCGGTGGTGGTGGTGGCGACGGCGGTCAGGAGGGGCCTGGCAGGGGGCGGGGCCGCGCAGGCAAGCGCCCCGCGAAGAAGCGCTTCATCGACTACCCGAGGGCCGGGAAGTACGGCGTGCGGCGCTGGGTGCCGTCGTGGAAGCTGGTCTCCAGCCTCTGCATCGGCTTCCTCGGCCTGCTCATGGGCATCGCCGGCATCGCGTACGCGATGGTCGGCAAGCCCACGGTGAAGGATGCCGCGGAGGCTCAGAACAACGTCTACCTCTGGGACGACGGCTCGCAGATGGTCGCCACGGGCGGTGCGGTCAACCGCCAGATCATCAGCTTCGAGCAGATCCCCGAGGCGATGCGGAACGCCGTCATCTCGGCCGAGAACAAGTCCTTCGAGCACGACCGGGGCATCGACCCCATGGGTATCGCCCGAGCCCTGTTCAACATGGCGACCGGAGGCGAGACACAGGGTGGTTCGACGATCACCCAGCAGTACGTGAAGAACTCGCGTCTGTCCCAGGAACAGACCCTGAGCAGGAAGTTCCAGGAACTCTTCATCACGCTCAAGGTCAGCAATGACATGAAGAAGAACGACATCATCGCGGGCTACCTCAACGTCTCGTACTACGGACGAGGTGCTTCGGGGCTCCAGGCGGCGGCCCGTACGTACTACGGCAAGGACGCTGTCGATCTGAATCCGAGCGAGTGCGCGTTCCTGGCCACGCTGCTCAAGGGCGCGTCCTACTACGACCCGGCGGGTGCTACCGATGTCGACCCCAAGCAGGCGACGCCGAAGCTGAACACCGAGCGGGCCATCAAGCGCTGGCGGTGGATCCTCGACGAAGAGGTGAAGGACGGGCGCCTCGCGAAAGCGGAGCGCGACAAGTACACCAAGTTCCCGATGCCCCTCCAGCCGAAGAAGAACGCCCAGCTGAGCGGTCAGACCGGTTACCTGGTCGAACTCGCCAGGCAGTACTTCCTCAGCAACAACACCCAGGGCGTCACGGCGGAGATGCTGGCCCGGGGCGGCTACCAGATCCGCACCACCTTCAACAAGAAGAAGGTCAAGGAGCTCAACGCCGCGGTCAAGAAGGTCTACGACAGCAAGATCGAGCCGAAGCAGCGCCCCGAGACGGACACCCACGTCCAGTTCGGCGGCGGGTCGGTGGATCCCAAGACCGGGGCCATCGTGGCGATCTACGGCGGCCAGGACGCGACCAAGCACTTCACCAACAACGCCAACCCCACCGGTGCGCAGGTCGGTTCGACCTTCAAGCCGTTCGTGCTGGCGGCGGCGATGGAGTACGGCAAGCGGAACCCCGCGCTCGAGGAGGACCAGGAACCGTCGGAGCGCACCAAGGTCTCGCCGCTCAGCATCTACAACGCCGACGACAAGCTGAAGATCAAGAAGTACAACGGCGAGATCTGGACCGACGAGAACGGCAAGGAGTGGCTGCAGGCCAACGACGGCCATGAGTCGAAGGGCAACATCACCCTTCGCGAGGCGATGCAGTGGTCCGCCAACTCCCCGTACGTACAGCTCGGCATGGACGTCGGCACCGACAAGGTGAAGAAGATCGCCATGGCCGCGGGGCTCAAGGACGACGAACAGATGGCGGATTCGCATGTGCCGTCGTTCTCCATCGGTACGTCCTCGCCCAGCGCGATCCGCATGGCCGGCGCGTACGCGACCTTCGCCGCCAGCGGTATGCAGCGCGAGCCCTACTCGGTCTCCGAGGCGAAGAAGGGCGGCAAGACGATCTACCGGCACAAGGACGCCCCCAAGCGTGCCTTCGATTCCGCGATCGCCGACAACGTCACCGATGTCCTGAAGAACGTCGTCGAGAAGGGGACCGGTACCCCCGCGCAGCTCCCCGGCCGGGACGTGGCGGGCAAGACGGGTACGACGGACGACAACAAGTCGGCCTGGTTCGTCGGCTACACGCCGCAGCTGTCCACGGCCATCAGCATGTACCGGCTCGACGACGATGCGACGAACAAGAACCGCAAGTTCGAAAAGATGTACGGCACGGGTGGCGAGAAGACGATCCACGGTGCGTCGTTCCCGGCCCAGATCTGGCACGACTACATGCTGGGCGCGCTGAAGGGGAAGCCGGCCCTGACGTTCCCGGAGCCCGGCCCGATCGGTGACACGGTCTACGGCGGCGGTGCGCAGAGCCCCAGGCCGACGCCCACCGCGCCGACGACGCCGGCGCCGTCCAAGTCGGTGACCGAGTCGCCCTCGACGAGCACCACCCCGTCGCCGCCCGACCCCGGCGAGACCTGCGGCACGTGGGACTGGGACTGCCAGCACAACAACGGCGGGACCAGCACCGGCGCGAACGGCGGAGACACCGGTGGTGGCACCCCTCCGCCGACGACCCCCGACCCACCGACCGGAGGGAACGCGAACGGCGGCAACGGGAACGGCGGGAACAGCAACGGCGGGAACGGCAACGGCGGGAACGGCAACGGCGGATTCCTCGGCGGGCCGGGAGGATAGCGTCCGCACGGCCCGGTGGGCCGACCGGTCATGAGGGCCGCCGCACCACACGGTGCGGCGGCCCTCGTCGTTTCCACAACCCTGTACGGCAGGATGAGCGCATGCCAAGCGCAGAAGACACGAGTGTGCACCAGCAGCAGGAACGGTCCGTCGTGCGGCCCACGCACCAGGACGAGGTCGCCGCGGCCGGCAGCGAGCTGATCGGCGGGCGGTCGGGACGCTGGACACGGCTCGGCAGCACGGCGCTCACACCCGTGGCCGTTGTCGCGCTGGTGGCCCTCGGGATGTTCGCGCTGGGCATGGTGCAGAAGCTGCCCTGCTACAACTGGGCGTGGTTCAGGGGCGCGGGTTCGCAGTACACGCACGCCTGTTACTCGGACATTCCGCATCTCTTCGCCGCACGTGGCTTCTCCGACGGCCTCGTGCCGTACTTCGACCGGCTGCCCGGTGACATGCAGTACCTGGAGTACCCCGTCCTGACGGGGGTGTTCATGCAGGTCGCCTCCTGGCTGACGCCGGGCGGGTCCATTCAGCACCGCGAGCAGATGTACTGGATGGTCAACGCGGGCATGCTGATGATCTGCGCCGTGATCATCGCCGTCTGCGTCGCCCGTACGCACCGGCGCCGCCCCTGGGACGGACTGCTGGTCGCCCTCGCGCCGGCCTTCGCGCTCACCGCGACGATCAACTGGGACCTGCTGGCCGTCGCGCTGACGGCCGCGGCGATGCTCATGTGGTCCCGGGGGCGGGCACTGGCGTTCGGCGTCCTCATCGGACTCGCCACGGCCGCCAAGCTCTACCCCGTGTTCCTGCTGGGGCCGGTGTTCGTCCTGTGCTGGCGGGCGGGCAAATGGCGGGAGTTCGGCATGGCGACGCTCGGGGCCGTGGTGTCCTGGCTGGTGGTCAATCTGCCGGTGATGGCCTTGGCACCCGAGGGCTGGAAGAAGTTCTACACATTCAGCGAGGAACGGGGCATCGACTTCGGCTCCTTCTGGCTGATCATCACCCAGCGCACCGGCGAGAGCATCGAGGTGTCGACCGTCAACACCGTCTCGACCCTGACGACGGTCCTGCTGTGCGCGGGCATCGGCGCGCTCACCCTGATGGCGCCGCGCAGGCCGCGCTTCGCACAGCTCGCCCTGCTCGTCGTCGCGGCGTTCATCCTCGTCAACAAGGTCTACTCGCCGCAGTACGTGCTGTGGCTGATCCCCCTGGCCGCCCTGGCCAGGCCGCGCTGGCGCGACTTCCTGATCTGGCAGGCGTGCGAGGTCATGTACTTCCTGGGGATCTGGATGTACCTCGCGTACACGACGAGCGGGGACAAGCACCAGGGGCTGCCCACGGAGGGGTATCAGCTGGCGATCGCCCTTCATCTGCTGGGCACGCTGTACCTCTGCGCCGTGGTCGTACGGGACATCCTCATGCCGGAGCGGGACGTCGTACGGCGCGACGGGTCGGACGATCCGTCCGGCGGGGTGCTCGACGGGGCCCCGGACGTGTTCGTGCTGGGGCGGGCGGCGCATCCGTCGCAGCATGCCCACCCCGCGGTGGAAGGGCCGCGGGTGGAATGGGGCGCGGCGCGCGGACCGGTCGCCGACTGAGACCGGGGTCTCTCCCGTCCGGAGAGACCCCGACCCGCCGGAGGGGACCTAACGGTCGACGAGGCGGTCGAACTGGGTGGTCGTGTGGCGCAGATGGGCCACCAGCTCGTCGCCGACCTTCGGCTCCTGGGCGTCCGACGGGACGAACAGGATCGACACCTGCATGTGCGGCGGCTCGGCGAACCAGCGCTGCTTGCCCGCCCAGACGAACGGGGACAGGTTGCGGTTGACGGTGGCCAGGCCCGCGCGGGCGACCCCCTTGGCGCGCGGCATCACACCGTGCAGGGCCTTCGGGGCCTCCAGGCCCACGCCGTGCGACGTACCGCCGGCGACGACCACCAGCCAGCCGTCCGAGGCGGCCTTCTGCTGGCGGTAGCCGAAGCGGTCGCCCTTGGCCACGCGCGTGACGTCCAGGACGGCACCCCGGTACTCCGTCGCCTCGTGGTCGCCGAGCCACAGGCGGGTACCGATGCGGGCCCGGAAACGGGTCTGCGGGAACTGCTGCTGGAGCCGGCCCAGCTCCTCGGCGCGCAGATGGCTGACGAACATGGTGTGCAGCGGCAGCCGGGCCGCACGCAGCCGGTCCATCCAGCCGATGACCTCCTCGACCGCGTCCGAGCCGTCCGTGCGGTCCAGCGGCAGGTGCAGGGCGAAGCCTTCGAGCCGTACGTCCTCGATGGCGGCGTGCAGCTGCCCGAGCTCCTCCTCCTTGACGCCGTGGCGCTTCATCGAGCTCATGCACTCGATGACGACCCGTGCGCCCACCAGGGCGTGCACGCCGTCCACGGAGGACACGGAGCGGATGACCCGGTCGGGCAGCGGCACGGGCTCCTCGCCCCGGCGGAACGGGGTGAGGACCAGGAGGTCGCCGCTGAACCAGTCCTTGATGCGGGCCGCCTCGTAGGTGGTTCCGACGGCGAGCATGTCGGAGCCGAAGCGGATGGCCTCGTCGGCCAGCCGCTCGTGGCCGAAGCCGTAGCCGTTGCCCTTGCAGACCGGGACGAGGCCGGGGAACTGGTCGAGGACGGATTTCTGGTGCGCCCGCCAGCGCGCGGTGTCGACGTACAGGGAGAGCGCCATGGCCGGTCCGGAACCCTTCTGGTGGCTGCTGTGTGGGAGGTGTGTGGAGCCGAAGTCCCCATTGAAACCAATGAAGCCGGTTTCGTCAGCGGGGCGGTGCGTATCGGACTGCGTGTATCAGCGGCGCGACATGTAGATGTCGAGCGCCTTGTGCAGCAGCTTGTTGAGCGGGAAGTCCCACTCCCCGACGTACTCGGCCGCCTGCCCGCCGGTGCCGACCTTGAACTGGATCAGACCGAAGAGGTGGTCGGTCTCGTCCAGCGAGTCGGAGATGCCGCGCAGGTCGTAGACGGTGGCCCCCATGGCGTACGCGTCGCGCAGCATCCGCCACTGCATCGCGTTCGAGGGCCGGACCTCGCGCTTGTGGTTGGCGGACGCGCCGTAGGAGTACCAGACGTGCCCGCCGACGATCAGCATGGTCGCGGCCGCGACGTTCTCGCCCTCGTGCCGGGCGAAGTAGAGCCGCATCCGGTTGGGGTCCTCGTTGTTGAGGGCCGTCCACATGCGCTGGAAGTAGCCCAGCGGACGCGGCCGGAAGTGGTCGCGCTCCGCCGTGATCTCGTACAGCCGCTGCCACTCGTCGAGCTCGGCGTAACTTCCCTGGACGACCTCGACGCCGGCCTTCTCGGCCTTCTTGATGTTGCGTCGCCACAGCTGGTTGAAGCCCTTGTGGACGTCTTCGAGCGACCGGTTCGCCAGCGGCACCTGGTAGACGTAGCGGGGCTGTACGTCACCGAATCCGGCGCCGCCGTCCTCGCCCTGCTGCCAGCCCATCTTCCGCAGCCGGTCCGCCACTTCGAAGGCACGCGGCTCGATGTGGGTGGCCTCGACGTCGCGCAGGCGCTTCACTTCCGGGTCCTGGATGCCCGACTTGATGGCGGCCGCGTCCCAGCGACGGATGATGACCGGCGGGCCCATCTTCACGGAGAAGGCGCCCTGCTGCTTGAGATGCGCCAGCATCGGCCGCAGCCAGTCGTCCAGGTTCGGGGCGTACCAGTTGATGACCGGGCCCTCGGGCAGATAGGCGAGGTACCGCTTGATCTTGGGCAACTGCCGGTAGAGCACCAGGCCGGCGCCGACGAGCTGTCCGTTCCTGTCGAACCAGCCGAGGCTCTCCGAGCGCCACTCCGCCTTCACGTCCGCCCATGCCGGGACCTGCATGTGACTCGCCGCGGGCAGGCTCTGGATGTATGCCAGATGCTGCTCTCGGCTGATGGTCCTCAGGGTCAGGCTCATGCGGGGCGCTCCTCGGCAGGTGTGTCCCCATCGGTCAGGGGCTCCGGCTCTCGCGCCGAAGCCTACTGTGACCGACGAGCGGGCCGTCTGGCCCTATGGGACCTGGCGGCTCCGCCGCCGTCGCGACCCGGGGCGACGGGTCCTTGTACGAGGAACGGCGCGAGGCCCCTGTGTGGTTCCTCGCGCCGTCCGTCTGTCGTGTGCCGGTCGTGGATCACCTGCTGTCTGCAGTGCTCAGCCCACCACGCCGCCGAAGAGGCCGCCGTGGGCCATGCCCAGGAAGAAGCCGATGGCGGCTGCGCCCATGCCGATGATCAGCGGGAACCGTTCGCGCGTGGTCACCGAGATGTACTGCCCGTACGCACCCGTGAGGATCCCGATGAGTCCGGCCCACGAGCTGATCAGATGCAGGTTGTGGAACATCGCCGTCACGAAGGCAAGCACGCCGAGGATCAGCGTCACCGCGACCAGGGTCTCCTGGAGCGGGTGGGTCTTGCCGTCCGTGGCGAGAAGGGAAACGGGGGGACGGGGTCGTATTGCCTGTGCCATGGAGTACCTCCTGGCCGAAAGGGGCGCGCCGTGGCGCCGGTCACACCCGATGTGTCCAGATTGCGTCTCCTGGGCACCGGATTTCAACCGGAAGCCGGTGTGCGGGTACTCTGTACGGTCTGCACCGGTGTCTGCCCAGGCCAGCACATCAGCCCCCTCTCGATGGAGGGCGTTGTCAGTGGCGGCTGTTTTACTCGGAGACACTGTTGCTTACGCATCACGACCCTCCTGCCACGGAACGACCGTGGCCGCTGAGTCCAAAGGAGGTGGGTTCCACATGCGTCACTACGAGGTGATGGTCATCCTCGACCCCGATCTCGAGGAGCGCGCTGTCTCCCCGCTGATCGAGAACTTCCTCTCCGTCGTCCGTGAGGGCAACGGAAAGGTTGAGAAGGTCGACACCTGGGGCCGTCGTCGTCTCGCTTACGAGATCAAGAAGAAGCCCGAGGGCATCTACTCGGTCATCGATCTGCAGGCCGAGCCTGCGATCGTCAAGGAGCTCGACCGCCAGATGAACCTGAACGAGTCGGTCCTCCGGACCAAGGTCCTCCGTCCCGAGTCCCACTGAGCATCTAGCTCAGTGGTCATCGGGTTCGAGTAGCAGCAAGCAGCCAGAAGCAATCCCCGCCGAGAGGTTCATCCATGGCAGGCGAGACCGTCATCACGGTCGTCGGCAATCTCGTCGACGACCCCGAGCTGCGCTTCACCCCGTCCGGTGCGGCGGTCGCGAAGTTCCGTGTCGCGTCCACTCCCCGCATCTTCGACCGGCAGACCAATGAGTGGAAGGACGGCGAAGGCCTGTTCCTCACCTGCTCGGTCTGGCGGCAGGCGGCGGAGAACGTCGCCGAGTCGCTCCAGCGAGGCATGCGCGTCGTCGTGCAGGGCCGGCTGAAGCAGCGGTCGTACGAAGACCGCGAGGGCGTCAAGCGCACGGTCTACGAGCTGGATGTCGAGGAAGTCGGCCCCAGCCTGAAGAACGCCACGGCCAAGGTCACCAAGACCACCGGTCGCGGTGGTCAGGGCGGCCAGGGTGGATACGGCGGTGGCCAGCAGGGCGGCGGTAACTGGGGCGGCGGTCCCGGTGGCGGTGGCCAGCAGGGTGGTGGCGGCGCTCCCGCCGACGACCCGTGGGCCACGAGCGCGCCGTCCGGCGGTCAGCAGGGCGGGGGCCAGCAGGGCGGCGGAGGCGGCTGGGGCGGAAGCTCCGGCGGCTCCGGCGGCTCCGGCGGCGGCTACTCGGACGAGCCTCCCTTCTAGGGCAGCTCGTACCCCCACTTCTTGATCACACAGGAGAAACACCATGGCGAAGCCGCCTGTGCGCAAGCCTAAGAAGAAGGTCTGCGCGTTCTGCAAGGACAAGACCCAGTACGTGGACTACAAGGACACGAACATGCTGCGGAAGTTCATTTCCGACCGCGGCAAGATCCGTGCCCGCCGCGTGACCGGCAACTGCACGCAGCACCAGCGTGACGTCGCCACGGCAGTCAAGAACAGCCGTGAGATGGCGCTGCTGCCCTACACGTCCACCGCGCGATAAGGGAAGGGTGACCGAATCATGAAGATCATCCTCACCCACGAGGTCTCCGGCCTCGGTGCTGCGGGCGACGTCGTCGACGTCAAGGACGGGTACGCCCGTAACTACCTGGTTCCGCGTGGCTTTGCCATCCGCTGGACCAAGGGTGGCGAGAAGGACGTGGCGCAGATCCGCCGCGCCCGCAAGATCCACGAGATCGCCACGATCGAGCAGGCCAACGAGATCAAGACCAAGCTCGAGGCCGTGAAGGTCCGTCTGGCTGTTCGCTCCGGCGACGCCGGCCGTCTCTTCGGCTCCGTGACTCCGGCCGACATCGCCTCGGCGATCAAGGCCGCCGGTGGCCCCGACGTCGACAAGCGTCGCGTCGAGCTCGGCTCGCCGATCAAGACGCTCGGCGGACACCAGGTGTCCGTGCGTCTGCACCCCGAGGTCGCTGCGAACCTCGGCATCGAGGTCGTTGCTGCCTAAGGGCACAGCTCACCTGAGCAGCTGAAGGGCCGCACCCCGCGGGGTGCGGCCCTTCATCGTTTCGGGCTCCGCCGTCCTGGTCCGGCTTCCCGTGGCCCCGTTTCACGGTTTCACTGTTTCACGTGAAACGGGACCACGGCCGGTGGCCCGGCGAACGGATCACGGCCGGTGGCTCAACGGGTGGCACCGGTGACGATCCACTTGCCGGAGCGGGTGCGCAGCCAGAGCGTCACCATGCGGACGGTCATCGTCAGAGCCATTGCCCACCACAGTGTCGTCAGGCCGCCACCGATCACCGGCACCAGCAGAGCGACCGGGGCGAAGACCGCGAGAGTGACGAGCATGGCCCACGCCAGGTACCGCCCGTCTCCGGCTCCCATCAGCACTCCGTCCAGGACGAAGACCACGCCGGCGATCGGCTGGGACAGCGCCACCACCAGCAGCGCCGGGAGCAGAGTGTCCTGCACGGTCCGGTCGCTGGTGAACAAGGGCACGAACAGTGGGCGGGCAAGCACGATCAGCGCCCCGAACACCACCCCGGAAACGATGCCCCACTGCACCATGCGGCGGCATGCCTCGCGCGCGCCCTTGGCGTCATCGGCTCCCAGATAGCGGCCGATGATCGCCTGACCGGCGATGGCGATGGCGTCGAGAGCGAAGGCCATCAGGCTCCAGAGGGAGAGGATGATCTGGTGCGCGGCGATCTCGGTGTCGCCGAGGCGGGCGGCGACGGCTGTGGCGATCATCAGGACGGCACGGAGCGACAGCGTACGGACCAGCAGTGGAACGCCTGCCTGGGCGCTGGCCCTGATGCCGGCGGCATCGAGACGCAACGAGGCGCCGTGCCGTCGCGCCCCCCGTACCACCACGATCAGGTAGGCGACGGCCATCGAGATCTGCGCGATCACGGTGCCCCAGGCCGATCCGGCGATACCGAGACCGGCGCCGTAGACCAGTCCCGCGTTGAGGGCTCCGTTGGCCGCGAAGCCTCCGACGGCGACGTACAACGGTGTCCTGGTGTCCTGCAGGCCGCGGAGGACTCCGGTCGCGGCCATCACCACGAGCATGGCCGGGATGCCGAGGCTGGAGATCCTCAGATACGTGGTCGCGTAGGGGGCTGCCGTGTCGGAGGCTCCGAAGATGTCCACCAGCCAGGGGGCCGTGGGAAGAGCGACGGCGATGACGGCGATGCCCAGCAGGAGCGCCAGCCAGATGCCGTCCATGCCCTGTCGGATCGCGGAGGCCGGATCGCCCGCCCCGACCCGACGTGCCACCGCCGCGGTGGTGGCGTAGGCGAGGAAGACGAAGACGCTGACGGCGGTGGTCAGCAGAGCCGCGGCGACGGCCAGGCCGGCCAGCTGCGGGGTGCCGAGATGGCCGACGATCGCACTGTCGACCATCACGAAGAGCGGCTCGGCAACGAGCGCGCCGAAGGCAGGGACGGCGAGCGAGATGATCTCGCGGTCGTGCCGTCGGCGACTGGGCGGCGGGGGTGCCGGGGCCTGGATCATGGGGGTCAATCTAATCTTCCACAGGTAATGGATGCAATGGCCTAGTAGTCCTTACATTTACTGAGGGTCGGCGTTCTCCCGTGTGCCGTTTGTCGTGATCTTGTGCTGACTCGGAAAGTTTTTCTCCCCCACAGCCCGTGGATGGGGAAAGTCCAGGTCAGCGCGCTGATGATGTAGGTGCTATGAGTTTGTCCACAGTGCTGTCCCCTGCTCCGTGCACAGGTTCTGCAGAGTTCTCCACAGCATCTGGTCGGTCGTCCACATGCCCTGTGGATAACCAGATTGGCTGACGGTGCCGAGCGGCCTACCGTGGACCGGCGCCCGCACCCCGTTCTCGCCTTGGAACCAGCAGAACTCGACGCGCCGGAACCGGAGTCGGGCGTCTTGTTTGTCGGTGCTGTGCCGTAAGAAAGAGTGGCATGGCGAGGTCCGCGGAGCGGACGGGAGGAGGTGCCCGGTGAGCATTCCCGAGCCTTTGGACGACCCCTGGGCCGAGACCGGTCCCAGCGACCGTCTGCCCGTTTCCCGGCAGCGCCGCGGTGAAGGCCGGGACCGCGGCGAGCAGCACGATCGCGGCAGGGAGAGCGGCGGTTGGGAGGGCGGCTCTCCCGGTTTCGAGCGGGTGCCGCCCCAGGACCTCGATGCCGAGCAGTCGGTCCTCGGTGGCATGCTCCTGTCCAAGGACGCCATCGCCGATGTCGTGGAGATCATCAAGGGCCACGACTTCTACCGTCCCGCGCACGAGACCGTCTACCAGGCGATCCTCGACCTCTACGCCAAGGGCGAGCCGGCCGACCCGATCACGGTGGCTGCCGAGCTGGTCAAGCGCGGTGAGATCACCAAGGTGGGCGGAGCGCCGTATCTGCACACCCTCGTCCAGTCCGTGCCGACCGCGGCCAACGCTTCGTACTACGCGGAGATCGTCCACGAGCGGGCGGTCCTGAGGCGGCTCGTCGAAGCCGGTACGAAGATCACGCAGATGGGATACGCGGCCGACGGCGATGTCGACGACATCGTGAACTCCGCGCAGGCCGAGATCTACGCCGTCACCGAGCAGCGCACCAGCGAGGACTACCTCCCGCTCGGCGACATCATGGAGGGCGCGCTCGACGAGATCGAGGCGATCGGTTCGCGCAGCGGCGAGATGACCGGGGTGCCGACCGGCTTCACCGACCTCGACGCGCTGACGAACGGCCTGCACCCGGGCCAGATGGTCGTCATCGCCGCCCGTCCCGCCATGGGTAAGTCCACGCTGGCCCTCGACTTCGCGCGGGCCTGTTCGATCAAGAGCAACCTGCCCAGCGTGATCTTCTCCCTCGAAATGGGGCGCAACGAGATCGCGATGCGTCTGCTCTCCGCCGAGGCACGGGTGGCGCTGCACCACATGCGCTCCGGCACCATGACCGACGAGGACTGGACGCGGCTGGCCCGCCGCATGCCGGATGTCTCGGCCGCCCCGCTCTATATCGACGACTCCCCGAACCTCTCCATGATGGAGATCCGGGCGAAGTGCCGTCGTCTCAAGCAGCGCAACGACCTCAAGCTCGTGGTCATCGACTATCTGCAGCTGATGCAGTCCGGCGGCTCGAAGCGTGCCGAGAGCCGTCAGCAGGAAGTTTCGGACATGTCCCGAAACCTCAAGCTGCTGGCGAAGGAGCTTCAGCTCCCGGTCATCGCGCTCTCCCAGCTGAACCGTGGTCCAGAGCAGCGCACGGACAAGAAGCCGATGGTCTCCGACCTGCGTGAATCCGGATCCATCGAGCAGGACGCCGACATGGTGATCCTGCTGCACCGCGAGGACGCGTACGAGAAGGAGTCCCCCCGCGCCGGTGAGGCCGACCTGATCGTGGCCAAGCACCGTAACGGTCCGACGGCGACGATCACAGTGGCCTTCCAGGGCCACTACTCGCGCTTCGTGGACATGGCGCAGACCTGACGGCACCTTGTGTAGGTTCTCAAATCCCGTGTCATTTTCTCAGTCGCCGTGTCATCTGGATGTCAGGCCGTGAGAACGCCCAGGTCAGCGGCTTGCAACCTGCCGGGCCAGCAGAGGAAATGACACGGATCTGAGAACGCCGGCGGATGACAGGGCGTGAGACAGCGGAAGAACGCCCAGGTCACAGCGTCGGCAGATGACACCGGGATTGAGAACCTACACCTTGTAGGTTCTCAAATCCCGTGTCATTTTCTCGGTCGCTATGTCATGTGACTGACCGATCTGACACGGGATTGAGAATCGCTGGCCAATCCCATCACTCGTTCGGGTGACCTTGCTTCAGGTCCGGCGTGGGCGCCTCGCGCGGATGCGAACGTAGCGTTCGCAAAGGAGGCTGCCGACGATCCGGGGGTGACTCATGGTGGCAGGGCTGAGCGCGGCATCGATCACCGTGAGCCTGCGGAACGCGAACGGCGGCCTGGTCGAGAACCGGGAGTGGACCGCGTCATCGATCGACGGGCTTGCGGCAGCGGCACCCTGGCGGACCTTCCGCTGGTACAGGGGTCAGCGGCACTATTCGGGTACTTACTGGTCCGCCACGACGTGCGACCACATCATCTACGAGTCGCGCCTTGAACTGGCGCGGCTCCTCTTCGCTGATTTCGAGCCGTCCGTCCGTTCCATCGTGGCCCAGCCCTTTCTGCTCAAGGCCGAAGTGGACGGCGTTGTGCGCAAGCACATCCCGGACTACCTCCTGGTTACCGACGACGGGCCCGTGGTCGTGGATGTGAAGCCACTGCATCGGTTGTTCAAGTCGGAGGTGGCTTTCACATTCGACTGGACCCGTGAGGCTGTGGAGGTTCGTGGTTGGAGGTACGAGGTCTGGAGCGAGCCACCTTCGGTTGAGCTGGAGAACGTCCGGTTCCTGTCGGGCTACCGCACGGACTGGCTGTTCGGTCGTGGGCTCGTCGACGAGCTCCGAAGCGCTCAGCTCGACGGAGTCTCCTTGCGTCGTGCTGCGGGCAGCCTTCCCGAATATCCGGAGGAGCAAGTCCGGGCCGCGATCTATCACTTGCTGTGGACACAAGAGTTCACGATTGATCTCGGCCGACCGTTCAGCCCGGCGCACGTGCTGAGGAGGGCGGCGTGAGCAGGGCAGGGGCGCGGGTTGGCGTCGGTACACACTTCCGCTACGACGGGGAGACCGTCGAGGTGGTCGAGATGGCCGCCACCACGGCCGGCAACGAGGTCGTCCTCAAGGACCACCACGGCAGGATCTTGCGGCTGTCTTTGCGGGAACTGTTGTTTTCCGACCGAGCCACCCTTATCCCCGAGGGACCTGGACCGTCCTCGGACGATGCCGAGGAAATCGCCTCGGTGGTGCTGGGGCAGTTGGACGAGGACGACAGACGGCAGCTCCTGGAGCGGGCCGAGCACGTTCGGGAGCTTCTCACCGGATATCGGTCCGGCACTGCTGAAGTCGCGAGTGAAGGCGAACCGCAGGATCCGTACACGCCGACGCTGCCGCTGGAGGCACGCTATGCGGCGAAGGCTGCGGAACTCGGAGTCACCGATCGCACCATCCGACGGTGGGTTGCCGACTACCGCCGACACGGTGAGGCCGGTCTCATCCAGCGGACAAGTTCCCAGGCACGACCCTTCGGCAGGGCCGATGACCAATGGGTGGAGACCGCACTGGAAGTCATGGTCGAGCACACCGGTCAGTCGAAGCCGTCACGCAAGATGGTCATCGACCGGACCCAGGCCCGACTGATCGCACGGTTCGGTCCCGATGTCGTACCTCAGCCCAGCCAAGCCACGGCCTATCGGGTACTCACGGAGCTGGAGAGGCGGCACCCCCTGTTCCGGCTCAGCACCAAGCGGAACCGTGACATCGCCGATCGGCCGGACAGCGCTTATGGCAAGCTGCGGCCGACCAGGCCAGGCGAATACCTGCTGATGGACTCCACCCGGTTGGACGTCTTCGCGTTCGACCCGTTCACGCTGCGGTGGGTGCAGGCCGAGCTCTCGGTCGGTATGGACTGGTACACCCGTTGCATCACCGGGATCCGTGTCACGCCGGTGTCGACGAAGGCGGTGGATGTCAGCGCGGTGCTCTACCAGTCGTTCCGGCCTCGACCGGCGGGGGAGGACTGGCCGAGGCATGCGGTCTGGCCCGAGCACGGGATCCCCAGGACGGTACTGGTGGACGTCGGTGGGGCCAAAGGCCCAGGGCTCGCCTCGCCGGTGTTGGTCCCGGAGACGCTGGTGGTCGACCACGGCAAGGTCTATGTCTCGGAGCACTTGACCAGCGTCTGCCGCCGGATGGGCATCTCGATCCAGCCGGCGCGGCTGCGGACGGGCCGGGACAAGGGACCGGTCGAGCGGTTCTTCCGGACCATCCGGGAGGACCTCCTGCAGGCCCTGCCCGGCTACAAGGGGCCCGACATCCACTCTCGGGGCGAGAGGCCGGAGGGCGACGCGTTCTTCTTCCTCGACGAGTTGGAGGCGATCATCCGCGAGTGGACTGCGGTGGTCTACCACTGCCGGCCCCACTCGGGTCTCCTCGATCCGGGTCTGCCCGGGATGAGGATGTCCCCGGCGAAGATGTTCGAGCACGGCATGGCGCGGGCCGGCTATATCGAGGCCCCGCGGGATCCGAACCTCGCCTTCGAGTTCCTGCAGACCAAGTGGCGCACGATCCAGCACTACGGCGTCGAAATCGACCGCCGCCGCTACAACGGCGCTGCGCTCGACCCCTATCGCAACATCAAGAGCCCGTACAACAGCCCCGCCAAGGACGGCTGGCCGTTCCAGGTCGACCCCGACGACATCACCAGGATCTACTTCCGCGACCCTGACAGCCGCCACTGGCACACCTTGGTCTGGGAGCACGCTCCTGCCGCTCACATGCCGCTGAGCGAGGACGCCCTGGTCTTCGCACGGAAGCTGGCCGTCTCGAAGTACCGCTACCCGGACGACCGGCTCGCCGTCGCCGACCTGCTGGAACGGTGGAACCTCGGACTGGGCACGACGCTGGCCGAACGGCGCATGGCCCTGCGCCTCTCCCGTGAACAGGCAGCCATCGAACTGCCGGAGACCGAGGCCGAGACGGTCATCTCGCTTCCGTCCGTACGCCAGGCACTCGGAGCCGGCTCGGACCCGGTAGAGCCCGAGCGGCCGGAGCCTGGCGAAGTCGGCGATGACGACGAAGTCGATCTGGAAGACCTCGCCGGCGAGGACGACTTCTACGCGGACGCCCTGGAGGACGTGTGACGGGCACAACCAGCCTGCCCAGCCCGGCGAACCTGGCACTGTCCCGGAAGGAGGACTTCAAGGCATTCGCCGATGGTCCCCGCCGCACCCAACCCGAAGCGATGACACGCGCCCAGCACAAGGCCCTGGGCCGGCAGGAGCGTGCCGACCGTGACCTTCGCAGGCGTGAGTGGCACGCCAACCTGGGGCCGCTCCGGACGCCACAACTGGCCGAGCTGCACGAGGACTTGTGGGACATCATCGACAGCAACCTCCAGGACGGCGACAAGGCCAAGGGCGCCGTCGCAGTCGATGCCTTTCCCGGCCTGGGCAAGACCACCTCGGTGCTCGCATTCGCCCGTGAGTTCTACCGACGGGAGATAGCCGAGCAGGGGGAGTTCACCGCCCAGGGCGACGAACGGGTCCCTGTCTGCCGGGTCGGCCTGACCGGCAACACAGGAATGAAGGACCTCAACCGGGCCATGCTGGAGTTCTTCGGCCACCCGGGACGCAACCGCGGGACCACTGCCCAACTCGGCCAGCGAGCGTTGGACTGCGTCCTGTCCTGCGAGGTGCGTCTGCTCGTGCTGGACGATCTCCACTTCCTCAAATGGCGCCGGACCAACGGCATCGAGGTCAGCAACCACCTCAAGTGGATCGCCAACGAGTTCCCGGTGACGCTGCTGATGGTCGGCGTCGGGCTCGCTGACAAAGGGTTGTTCAGCGAGGGCGGGACAAGGGGCGGTGCGGTCATGGCCCAGACGGGGCGCCGCACCACACGGCTCGGCATGCGGCCCTTCACGATCGAGACCGAGAAGAATCGCCAGGAGTGGCGGAAGATGCTGCTGGCCCTCGAACAGCGCCTGGTCCTGGCCGACAAGCACCCGGGCATGCTCGCGGACGACCTGTCCGACTACCTCTTCGCCCGGAGCACCGGACACATCGGCTCCCTGATGACGCTGATCAACCGCGGCTGCCAGCGGGCCGTCCGGAACGGGGAGGAGAGGCTCAGCCGGAGCCTGTTGGACGAGGTGAAGAACGACGAAGCGTCGGAGAAGGCGCGTCAGGAACTCGAAGCCGCTCTGGAGAAGCGGCGCTTGACCAGCCGGCCCCAGCGTGCAGTCAGGCAATCCGCGTGACACGCCTCCCGAGGATGCTGCCGATCCGGCTCGATCCCCTGCCCGGCGAGGCCCTCGACTCGTGGCTGGAGGCACTCGCCCACCGGTTGTGCACGCCGTTGGGTGATGTGACGTCCCATCTCGGCTTCCCGGTCCGGGCGCGCTCCGGAAACCACCTCCACGACATCCCGTCGGACTGGACCATCGCGTTGCGCGAGCACGAAGCCGCAGCCGTCGCATACGCGAGCGGCGTACCGCCGGCGGTCATCACGGCCATGACACTGGCCCACTACGACCAGCGTGCCCTTCGCATCGACCCGGTCCGTCGGCACGTCGACCGCCGGGTGCTCTGGGGTCGTGGAAGGGGATCGCGGTTCTGCCCGGACTGCCTGACCGACTCAGGCGGCCGCTGGCAGCTTTTCTGGCGTCTGGGGTGGGCCTTCGCCTGCACCCGGCATCAGCGTCTGCTCGCCGACTGCTGTCCGAACTGCGGACGTGTCCAACGACAGAGGCCCCACTCCGGACGCGTCACACCCCAACCGTCCCTCTGCGGCAATCCACCCTCCCAGCCCGGCAGGCCCCCCTTCGGGGGCTGCGGTTTCGACCTGGCCGGCACCAAGACACTGCGACTTCCGGGCGGTCACCCGGCTTTGACGGCCCAGCACCGTCTTCTGGAAACCATCGAGTCGGACATCACGTCCTTCGGCGCCTACGCTGCTCTTCCTCAGCCGAGACTTGGCGCCCTCACAGATATCCGAGCCATCGCCGGCAGGGTTCTGGCCGATCTTCCCGCCGCCTTCATCAACGACATGCTGCCTGCCGATCTCGTCGCTGAGCACCTGTCGCCCGACAAGGACTCCCCGCTCGCCACCCGGGCTGCGGAACGCCCCGGATTCATGGCGCCACCCCGGGCCGCGAGCGCCGCGGTCGGGGTGGCCATCGCGCTTCGCGTGCTTGAGCACCAAGACCTGCAACGGGCAGGCGAGGTGATGCGAGGACTCCTGGAGGCAATGCGGGAGGACCTCTGGCAGATCAGCGCCACCAGCATCGACAGCTGGGGACGCGGCCTGACCCCCGCCCTGAACGCCCTCTACCTGGCCGCCCTCGGCCCGTCCCTCCGGCCCAGCGACCAACTGCGCTTCCGCACAGCGACCCCCATGCCCAGCAGGCCCGACCTCACCGACACCGAGGTGCTCCAACGGGCCCGGAAGGTGCCCAGCATGTTCTGGCCGGCATGGGCACTGCGACTCAGCCCTTCCAACGAGGTCTACCCCCGAGTCCTCACCCCCGCCCTGGCCTGCGTGCTCCTGGTCGTCGGCAGCAGAACCAGCCTCGACGGAGCATCCCGGCACCTCGGCGGGGCCGTCGACGGCATCACGGTCTCCCGCACGCTCCAGATGCTGAACGGTCAGCCGTCCTGGCCGGACGTGACCACAGCCCTGGTCCGTCTTGCCGACCACCTCGACTCCAACAGCGTCCCCATCGACTACCAGCGTCGACGCAACCTCGACTACCGCGACCTGCTGCCCCACGAGCTCTGGGTGGACATCTGCCGCCGCACCGGCACACCTCCCGGCCAAGGCCGACGCGAGCAGATCTTCCGCTGCCGGCTGTTCCAACGCATCAGCGGGCTCCCGGCCGAAGCCGCACCGGGCTACCGCCAGGAGGACGAGGCGCCCTTCAGGGCCGAGACCGCCCGCGCTGCGATCCATCAGACCCCCGAACTCGCCGCGGAACTCGACCGTGCGGCCCGAGAGTTCCTGACAGCCAGTGGCATCGAAGCCGAACCTGTGACCTGGCAGCCACCTATCACTCTGCTCGACGGACTGGACCTTCCGGGCCTCGATCCCGCCCCCATCGATGTCCCGGACCTGCATGACCTCATCCGTCGGCAGAAGAAGTCGGTGCAGCACGCAGCCGCAGTCTTCGGCACCGGCATCGAGGCGATCCGCTACGTCCTGGACGAGCACCCCGCCCCCGCCCTTCCACAGGACCAGGCCACTGCCCGGGCGACAGGGGCGACCCGTCGCAGGGCTCGTCGGGAGCTGGCGAAGGAGGACTTCGCGCGCCTCTACTCGGACGAATACCAGTCCCTCAACCAGATCAGCGCCGTCACCGGTTTCTCCCGCAAAGTGCTGGCCGCTCTCGCGCACGACTACGACATCCCGCTCCGCGACGGACCCCAGGACTACCAGCCCCGCGGGACAGTCGACCGGGACTGGCTGATCGAGCAGTACGTCCACTGCCACCGCACACTCCCCGACCTCGCACGCGAGAAGGGCATGAGCACCTCGAACATGGCGCGCTGGGCCAAGACCCACAGCATCCCCTTGCGACCACGCGGAAGCGCCAGCCACAACCAGGCACTCCGAGCCGCCGACGAGGCTGGCCGAGCACCGCGCATCCTCCGGCCCGCACTCACCGGCCGAGGCGCCGACGAACGCCTGAGCCGATTCGCCGCCGCGTCCGCCCACCCCAGCCTCAGCGCGGCGGCAGCAGCCCTCGGCCTCAACACCTTCACCCTCGTCGCACAGATCAACCGGATCGAACGAGAACTCGGTGGACCACTCCTGGTCCGGGCGGAACGCGGAAGGCCCATGACGCTCACTCCCCTGGGGAAGAAGGTGCTCAAGGCCATTCGAAAGATGCAGGACAACACGATGCCCTGAGACGCGGCATGATCATTCCGGGTCGGCAATGCGCCGAAACACCCCGTCGAACTCGCCTGGTGCCACCAGCCCGGCAATCACGCGCACCATGCTGCCGATGCCGGGATTCCGCACGATCAGCCCGTCCGCGCAGAAGAAGCACTGCCCGGAGACCGCCTCTCCGCTCGCCTCCCAGCTCCGCATGAGCCGATCCACCTCGGCGAGAGTGAAGATCGTGGAACTCCAGCGCGACCCGTCGGCAAGATGAACCTCGGCATCGACGTTGCAGACCTCCTCGATCGCCTCGTCCGGTTCCACGAGGAAGAGCACCTGGAAGTCGGCGGCCCGAACCCGGTAGTAGGGAGCCTCCCAGCCGGCATCAGAAGCCCGACCCTCAGACGCCGGGCCCGCCTGTTGCGGCATCGACGCCGTCACTGAAGCTCCTCACCCGGCGGTATGAAGGCGTCGGCGCTGTCGGCGTCCTCCACATGCCCCTGAGCATCGACCGTGATGGCAGTCGCCCGGCCCTGCGAAGTGATCAACCAGGCCAGCACCTGCTCCGTGAGAGGTGATCCACCCGGCCCTTCATCCGTCCAGTGTGCCCGCCATCCCCCACCGGGTATCGCGGCAACGACCTGATCGGCCCGCTCCAAGTGGGAGAAGTCCACGTAGTCCGTGACCTGGCGCAGTGCCCCTCGCTGCGGGTCGACCACCAAGGCTGTCCCGGTTGCGGGATCCCATCCCTCCACACGCACCATGCGACCGATCTCGGTCTCAGTGCCATTGAAGATGGCGGTCCATCCGGTCTGATTGAAGTATCGGAGTTGCATGGCGTCATGATCCCGGAGGTCCGGCGACCTGCTCGACCTCCGTGTCGTGGAAGCCGTGGTTATCAAGAAACCGGCAGGCCGGTGATGCTGATGTCAAAGACCCGACGGACTGTGGAAGCGGACCCAGACATTCCTGTAGGGCTCACGGAGCTTGTGGCCGACCGGCGGGCAGCCGGGCCAGTGTTGCTGCCACAGATCCGTCAGAAGCACCCGCACATCTCCAGTCAGTGGAGCCGCGACTGGCTCCCCAAGCAGGGGAGGCCGCCGAGTAGGCGGGAGAGAGCGCGGTCAGTGGATTGATGCTTTTCTATGCTGGTGCCCACGTTCACTCGTTGGGGGACTCCGTTGCCAGTGGGATACCGCACCGCCAGCAGTCGTTCACGTGGTCGTCCTGGCAGACGTAGCGGATGGCACCATCCACGCACCATTCGGCGGCCTCCTCGGACAGCAGGTCGGGCCCGGCAAGGAGCAGCCGACGAAATTCCGTGGTGTCCGCAATGTCGGCCGGGCGGTTGGTGAACCATTCGTCGAACCAAGGCTTGTCCCGGTGCATGCGCCAGTGCGCATTCTCCCGGTCGTTGACAGCCGTAAGGAACCGATCGACGATGCGCCCCCAACTGGGTGCTCCGAACCAGCCGTTGTCGGACGCACAGAAGGATTCGATCAGGGTTCGCAGGCCGAACTCCTTCTCGCGAAGGCAGTACCTTCGCCCCCATGAGATCGCGGCCTGTGCCATCTCCGCGAGTTCTTCTCGTGGATCATCCTCGTGCGCCGGGTCGTCAGCGTTGTGGCAGGCCAGCCCGAGCTCGAGCACGGACTGCCCTGTCGGTAGAACCCGAGACGGGTTGACGATCGCGAGACCGACAGCGATCCAGTCGACATGGTCGAACGACAGCATCGAGCGCACGAGTCGGGTGGTTGCCACGTTGATCCGCATCATCGTGCCGTCGTGGAGCGGACTCTTACCGGCATGCCAGTTCTCGACGGGTGTGTTGCGCCACACGGCGAGCGTGATGCGGGTGGCAGCCAGCCACAGCAGGGCGTCGTCGTCAAGGTGCCCGAACCGCTTGGCACACTCCTGGGCCCCGTAGGGGATCAACTCTCCCGGTTTCGGGCACCTGTGGCTGTCAGGCCCTTCAGGCGCGTACTCGTAGTCGCCGGCGTACTCGTCGAGGATTTCGCTCAACTCGGCTGCGCTGTAAGCCTCGCTGTACTCGGAGCCGTCCGGCCCTTCGACGGTGTACATGTCGTGGTCCCATGACACATACACGTCGCCCCAGAGCACGACGTCGTCGCACTCGATGGCGTTATCCGTCACAACCGGCCTGATGGTGATCGGCGCAGTACGCCCGTCGGTTCGCTCGCCGTCCTTCTTGGCGGCCCATGCGGTGATGATCCCGAGCGGCTTCGGAAGGAGAGGGCCGACCTCGGTGATGCTGAACGGCTCGTCGTCGTCATCGGTGTCGAACCGGCTGTTGACGAACGCGACCGCCTCGGAGGGCGTGCTGACGATGGACTGGGTACCACTCTCGTTGTCAACCACTCGCCACAACGGGCTGTTCTTCACGATGCTCTCCGATCGCGGTGAGCGCACCCGGGGCGGGTGCGATGCGCCGGGTCGCTCGGCACTGACTCCAATTATGGGCTGATCAACCCATCTGTAGTCCCGAAGACGCTTGTCGGCGATAACGTTCGGTACGTTCGCGTGCAACCTGCTTTTCGCGACCGCGGCGACACAGCAGAGTCCAACGGCGGATGAGGCGAAGATGGCGCTGAACAAGAAGGGTTCCCGGCGCATAACCGTTGACGGGATCGAGTACCGCTGGCGGATCCGCAGGAAGCCCTCCTACATGCAGGGACTCTGCTGGACACCACTGACCTATGCGGTTGAAGCGGCCAGCGGCAGCCAGCCGGGCACGACCTTGATCGTCACCAGCGGCCAGGTGCATCCCAGCAACTGGGTGGGCGTCGAGACGGAGCCCATTCGTCCGGCTCACGTTGCTGCCAGCATTCGAGAGGCACGGGATCAAGGCTGGGATCCAACCCGGGTCGGTTCTCCTTTCCAGCTCGACCGATCCACAGGATTCATCGCCCAGCCATGAGGTAGAGCGGAGTAGGGGGCGCATCTGGCCCGGCATCATGGTCTGGTGACCACATGGATGCGCTGCTACTGGGACGAGGAAGAAATCTGGTTCTACTTCGAGGTCGACGCTGAAGGCTGGGTGATCCGACAGGTCGAACTCGAAGGGCCTGAGCTGATCCCGATCGCGGCTGCTTCCCTCGCTGAGTGGCAGCGGGCCCGCGACGCAGGCCGCCTCGGTGATTACGACAGCAGATTCGGGATCACCGCCGAGCTGCCCGTCTCGGATTGGGAAGGTCAAGACCCCGAACAACTCACCTCCGAGGAGTTCGAGGAAGTCTGGGGTCCTGCCCGTCGCCAGCTCGCATCCCGGCCCAGCTGACCTCTCGGCGCCCGCACAGGCTTCTTGGCATCATCGCGACATGACCCCGACCCTTCCCCGCACCGTCCGAGCCGTCGACACCGCTCAGCTCCTGGACCTGGCCCAGGAGGCCGCCGTGCACGGCTTCAGCCAGCGGCTCCCGGTCGACTGGCTACGAGAGCACCTCGCCACAGAAGCGACGCACTACCTGTTCCCGACACTCGTGCAGAGGCTCACGCACCGGATCGACGTACCGGTGCAGTGGCGGTGCCAGCAACTGTTGACCGTCAGCACCGGCGAACAGATCTGGGGCCTGCTCGACATCCTCCCCGGCACCTTCGACAAGATCCCGGAAACCTTGGACACAGCCTCCAAGAAGAACATCGTCAGCCGCATCGGGCGAGCACTGACAGTGCGCGAGTGGGTGGAACGGATGGCCGGCGCCGCAGATCTGTAACGACATGGATTGCTGTCCGGTCAGTCAGACGACCTGAGGAAATGACATCGATCTGAGACGGCCGCTGTCTGACACGTCATGAGACTGAGTGAAAAGGTGCAGGTCACAGCATCGGCGTATGACATCAAAGCTGAGAACCTACACCTGTTGCAGGGGCTCAGATTTTCTGTCCTGACCTCACGCGCGACGTTCAGCTGGAGTCCTGCAGGACACGATCCTGAGACCGGCAGGTTGCGGGCAGGCACTCGGCGCCTCAAGCGCAGTTGACGTAGGGGAGTTGGTGACCATGACACGTTCCTCGATCTCGTTCAGCCTGCGGCCGGTACAGCTCCGATGAGCGAGTGGGGGTACGCGGGCTCGCCGACGGAATGCGCTCCGCCATCGCCGGGCACGGTCCGGGTGCGGTGAAATGGACTCGCCACTGCCTCGTTCTGCGGGTAGTTGTTTGAGCATGACCTTCTCACCCGAACAGTTGCTCCCCGGGACGCAGCGTGCTCTGCTGCACCGCATCGCCACCGCGCAGTCGGAGGGCCGCGCGCCCTCGCTCGTCGCCGCGGTACAGAGGCAGGGACAGACCGTCTGGAACGGCTCCCGCAGTTGCGTGGACGGGCATGCCCCGGACGCGGACACGCAGTTCAGGATCGGGTCCCTCACCAAGACCTTCACCGCGGTGCTGGTCCTGCGTCTGCGCGACGAGGGCCTTCTGGACCTGGACGATCCGCTGGAGAAGCATCTGCCCGGCACCGGCGTCGGTGGCGTGACCATCCACCAACTGCTGGGACACAGTGCGGGACTTGGTGCCGAGTCACCCGAGCCCTGGTGGGAGCGGACCCCGGGCACGCTGCGGCCCGAGTTGGCCGACGTACTCGGCGAGCAGACGCGGATGCACCGTCCGGGTCACCGTCACCACTACTCGAACCCCGGGTACACGCTGCTGGGCGCGCTGGTCGAGCAGGTGCGCGGGGCGAGCTGGGCGGAGGTGCTGCGACGCGAGATCCTGGAACCGCTCGGCATGCACCGCACCGGCCCCCACCCGCAGTCGCCGCACGCAGGCGGCTGGGCCGTGCATCCCTGGGCCGATGTCATGCTGCCCGAACCGGCCGAGGATCTCGGGCTGATGGCTCCGGCCGGTCAGCTCTGGTCCACCACCGATGACCTCCTGCGCTTCGCGACCCTCCTGGCCGAGGGGGACGACCGGGTGCTCTGTGCCGCCTCCGTGGAGCAGATGCGTGAGCCGTCCGCGCCGACCGAGTCCGGCGACTGGCAGTCCAACTACGGTCTGGGCCTCCAGGTGGTGCGCAGCGGCAGCCGCACGCTCTTCGGACATACGGGCTCGCTGCCCGGCTTCCTGGCCGCCCTGTGGATCAGCATCGAGGACGACGTGGTGGCGGTCGCGCTCACCAACGCGACGTCGGGACCGCTGATCGGTGGTGTTGCCGCCGACCTCGTGGACATCGTGGCCGAGGCCGAGCCCCGTATTCCGGAGCCCTGGCGCCCGCTGCCGGAGGTGGATGCCGAGCTTCTCGCGCTGACCGGTCCCTGGTACTGGGGCACGCGCCCGAACGTCCTGCGGATGGCCCCGGACGGTGGGCTGGAGCTCGGGCCCCTGCAGGGCGCCGGCCGCGGTGCCCGGTTCACCGCACAGTCCGATGGCACCTGGATCGGCCTTGACGGCTACTACTCGGGGGAGACGCTGCGTGTGGTCCGGAACAGTGACGGCAGCGTGAACCATCTCGATCTGGGTTCGTTCGTCTTCACTCGGGAGCCGTACGACCCGGCAGCGGCCGTTCCCGGCGGTGTGGACGAGGGCGGATGGCGGGGCCTGGGGACCTGAGCATCACGTTTCACGTGAAACGGGAGGGGGCGGGCCGGTTCAGGACGTCAACTCCCTTTCCGGCGGGGTGCGGAGGCGCGGCGTGACCCGTGCCTGCCCCGCCCATCGCGAAAGCCGGGATGCTGCCGTTCCGGTCGCGGCGGAGGCATCCCGGCCGACATCGGACAGCAGTCGCCGGACCGGCTCACCATCGGCTCGCTGGGCCCAGCCGCACGATGATCGCGTCGGCCACGGGCACCGGGGATGCGGCTCGTACGGACGGGGCCGGGAGGCGGCGCCGACCGAGCCTGGTCCTGCGCTGTCCGTCGCTGACGCGGTGCCCGGACGACCTCCCGGATTCCGGACGGGGGTCAGAGCGCGAGCTTGAAGCCCACATGGCTGGCGGTGAATCCGAGCCGCTCGTAGAAACGATGGGCATCGGTCCGGGTCGCATCGGACGTCAGCTGGACCAACTGGCAGTCCTGGCGCCGGGATTCGTCCACGGCCCACTCGATCAGCAGGGTGCCGAGGCCGCTGCCGCGCTCGTCGGCGTGGATGCGTACGCCCTCGATGACCGAGCGGGTCGAGCCGCGCCGGGAAAGCCCGGGAATCACGGTCAGCTGAAGGGTTCCGACGACGCGGCCCTCGCGCACCGCGACAACCAGATGCTGGTTCGGATCGTCCACCAACCGCCGGAACGCGGCGTGGTACGGGGTGAGGTCATCCGGCGACTCACGCTGTGCACCCAGCGGATCGTCGGCGAGCATGGCCACGATCGCGGGGATGTCGTCGAGGGCGGCCGGACGTATTTCGAGATCGCTCATGATCGGCAGGGTACGCAGATCATTCGGGCGGTGCGGGATTTCATCGGGCCTCGTGGGCCCCTCGCGACCACGCGGTGACTCACGCGGTCTGCACGGGGGCCTTCAGCTCCTCGACCGCCCTGACCAGCGGAGCCAGTTCGGGGCTCTTCGCGGCTTCGTCCAACGCGGCACGGAGCGCGCTGTCATTGGTCGGCCGGGCCTCGGCGAGCAGGGTGAGGCCGGCCTCGGTGACATCGGTGTAGATGCCGCGGCGATCGGTGTCGCAGAGATACCGCGTCAGCAGTCCGCGGTCCTCCAGGCGGGTGACCAGGCGGGTGGTGGCGCTCTGGCTGAGTACGACGGCGTCCGCGACCTGCTTCATCTGGAGATGCCCGCCGGGGCCGTTGTGCTGCCTGCTCAGGACGCCGAGCAGGGAGAACTCCCGCACGCTGAGTCCGTGCCCGGACTGCAGTGCCCGCTCGATACGGGCCTCGATCTTTCCGTGGAGCAAGGAGAGAGCGCACCAGCCCTGGGAGAGGGCGGTCAGTGCGGGGTCTGTCGCTGTCATGGGGTCTCTCCTCCGTGTCGGAGCCGCTTGCCACCAGGATAGGCGACTACCGCAATAGCCCGCGCTTGCAATTAATCGTCGTCTGCAATTATTGTGGACGCTCGTAAGGCGCAGACGCAATCTTCAGGGAAGGTGAAACCCATGCCGCTCGCGCTCCTAGCCCTCGCCATCGGGGCTTTCGGTATCGGGACCACCGAGTTCGTGATCATGGGGTTGCTCCCCGAGGTTGCTGCGGACTTCCAGGTCTCGATCCCGACCGCGGGATTCCTCGTCACGGGATACGCCCTCGGCGTCGTCCTCGGTGCCCCGGTGATGACGGCCCTCGGCACCCGGGTCACCCGCAAACGCATGCTGATGCTGCTCATGGGGCTGTTCGTGGTGGGCAATGTCGTCTCCGCGGTCGCCCCGGTCCTCGCTGTGATGGTCGTCGGCCGGGTGATCGCCTCACTCGCCCACGGCGCCTTCTTCGGCATCGGAACGGTCGTCGCGGCCGATCTGGTCGCTCCCCGGAAGAAGGCCGGCGCGATCGCCATGATGTTCACCGGCCTCACCGTGGCCAATGTCGTCGGTGTACCGCTGGGCACCTACATCGGACAGAGCGTCGGCTGGCGGACCACGTTCTTCGCCGTCGCCGCGATCGGCGTCATCGGTCTTCTCGGCGTCGCCAGGCTCGTCCCCGAACAGCCGCGGAACGAAGGCGTACGGCTCCGCGACGAACTGGCCGCGTTCCGCAATGTGCAGGTCCTGCTCGCCATGGCGATGACCGTGCTGGGCTTCGGCGGGGTCTTCGCCGCGATCACCTACATCACCCCGATGATGACCGAGATCGCCGGATACTCCACGTCGTCCGTCACCTGGCTGCTGGTCCTGCTCGGACTGGGCATGGTGGGCGGCAATCTGATCGGCGGCAAGTTCGCCGACCGTCGTCTGATGCCCCTGCTGTACGTGTCGCTGGGCGCGCTCTCCGTGGTGCTTGCCCTGTTCACCCTGACCGCTCACAACAAGATCGCCTCGGCCGTCACCATCGTGCTGATCGGCGGCCTGGGCTTCGCGACCGTACCGCCGCTGCAGAAGCGGGTGCTCGACCAGGCGGCCGATGCTCCGACCCTCGCCTCCGCGGCCAACATCGGTGCCTTCAACCTCGGCAACGCGCTCTCGGCGTGGCTCGGTGGCATCGCCATCGCGGCAGGCCTCGGCTACACCGCTCCCAACTGGGTCGGCGCGGCTCTGGCGGCCTCCGCCCTGGCCCTCGCGGTCGTCTCCGGTGTGCTGGAACGCCGCACGGTCACGCCCAGCCGACTGGTCGCCCGGCACAGCCCTGAGCCGGCCCTGGCCCCCGCGTCCCGGAGCTGATGCCCCCTCCCGCAGAGCACAGCGCCACACCGCGCCGCATCATTTCGCACCACCTCGCACCACCTCGCACCACCTCGTACCACCTCGCACCACCTCGTACCACATCGCACCACCTCGTACCAAGGAGTCACCCCATGAGCACCACCGTCGCCGTCGCCCCGCTGACGACCCCGGACGCCGAAGCACTGATCGACGCGGCCCGGACCGCCGCCGAGGCCGCCGGCGTCGCGGTCGCCGTCACCGTCCTCGACGCGGGTGGCCACCTGCTGGCCTTCCGGCGGGACGACCGGGCCGTCCTCATCGCCGGCGAGACCAGCACCCGCAAGGCGTACACGGCCCTCCAGCTCAACGCCCCCACGGCCGACCTCGTCGACGCGGTCCAGCCCGGCGGGCCCTTCCACACACTGCCCACCGCCCTCGACCGGCCGCTGCTCTTCATCGCCGGCGGCGTTCCGGTGCACCGCGGCGGCCGGCTCATCGGTGCCATCGGCGTCGGCGGAGGTGCTCCCGACCAGGACCACGGCTTCGCGACGGCCGCCGTGAGGGATCTCGCCCGACGCATCGCCTGACACATCGTCTGACGCACTCGCCGGGCCCATGGCCGCCGATGACGGCATCCGGCCGCGCGGGTGCCGGCGGTCAGCCCGTCGCCACGGTCAGCGGGGCGTAGCGACGGGTCCAGTCGCCCGGCAGGTCCGGGGCCCCGAGCGCCATCACCGTGGTCGAGGAGCCGGGCCGCAGACCGCACTCCTCGAACCAGTCGAGCAGCTCGGTATGGCGCGCGTCGACGTCCACGCGCAGAGGCAGATCCGTCGCCTCCGCGAGAGAGGCGACGAGCGCCTGAGCCGTGGCGGTGTCGCGCGCGATCAGCGGACCGACCACATGTGTCCGTTCGCTCGGCCAAGCCGCCGCGTAACCGATCAGACGTCCCTCGTCCTGGGCGACCCGGATGTGGTCGGCGTACGCGGGCAGCCGGGCGAGGACATGGGTCCGGTCGGTACCGAAGACGTCCGAGTCCAGCCGGACCATGGCGCGCAGGTCCTCCGCCGTGGCCGGGCGGACGGTCACGGCGGAGGACCTGTCGCCGGCCGGCCGGAAGGAGCCGGTGACCCGCTGGGAGCGGCCCACGACCGAGAAGCCGATCTGCTCGTAGAGCGGTTGCCCCGCGGCTGTCGCGTAGAGGCTGAGCGGTGTGCCTCCGGACTCGGCGATCACATGGTTCATCAGATGCCGCGCGATGCCCTGCCGCGCGTATCGCTCCGCGACGAGCAGCATGCCTATGGCGGCCAGCCGTGGCCCGTAGGAGGTCACCACGCAACTGGCCATCAGCCCCTTGCCCCCGGGGTCGTCCACGCCGTAGCCGGTCCCGGCGGTGAGAAGCAGGCCCCACCTGTGTTCATCGCGTGGCCAGCCACGGTCTTCGCAGAGATCGGCGCAGGCGACCAGGTCATCCGGGGTGAGGCGCCGGACAGGCAGTTCGGCGATCGGACGGGGCAGTGAGCTCGGCATGGGGGTCAGGCTGTCCGACGAGGTGTTCGCTCGTCCACTCCTTTACCGGCTCCTTTACCGGCTCCGGCCGAGCGGCGCAGCCGGCGGCCGCGCCGGGTGGGCCCCCAGGGCTTCAGCACCGATATCGCGGTGATGAAGAGGTACGTCGCCGTTGCCACTGCCGGAGCGACCACCAGGTCGATATCGACGGAGCCACGTGCCGCGGCCTCGTCGATGCCGGGCCGCAGGGAGAAGACGGACAGTGCCACGGTGATCAGGGTGAGCCAGAACTTCGTCCAGACCCACCGGTGCCTGGCCAGCCCCCATGGCGTGCCGAGTGCCAGGACGAGACCGCTGAACAGCGAGAAGAGGGCGACCGGTACGACCAGCCAGTCCCCGAAGATCTTCATGGCGCGGGTGGCGGCCTGTGCGGTGGCGGGGTCCGCGGTGGAGAAGGCCGTGATGCCGAGCGCCAGCAGTCCGACGGTCAGTCCCAGCCAGCCCACGGATACCGCGACATGCGCCACCAGGAGGCTGCGGCGGGCGGAGCGTTTGAGTGGTTTCACGTGAAACACGGTGCCGGGAGCGGAGCGATCGGGCGTCTGACCGCGGGAGTAATCGCGCGTACTAGCCTCGGCGTACAGCAGGCACTTCTTTGCTGCCGTCTCCGGCAGGTGAGTTGCCGCCTCGTCGGGTGCTGACGCGTTCATGGGTGGCTGTCATGGGTTCACGGCCCGCCCGTGTCCGTCGCAAGGCATCCTGGGCCGAGGGACCAAGGGCAGTGGCCGACCGGCGATCGTCAGCAGGACCCGAGTGCGTCCGCGGGCAAGGGGCTGCGGGCCGCGCTGGTGCGTAAGGCGATCACGAGACGTACGAGGCGAGGCACAGCATGGATGCTCCGGCCACCGGGTGGACCGAAGACGGAACGGACAGATCTCCCGACGCGGCCCTGATCCATCGCACCCTGACCGAGATATCTCCCGTCGCGGATCAGGCGACCTCGTACTTCTACGCGCTGCTCTTCGTGCGGCACCCGGAGCTGCGTGACCTGTTCCCGGTCGCGATGGACGTCCAGCGCGACCGTCTTCTCCGCGCGATCCTCACCGCGGCCGACCGGCTGGACGATCCACGTGCGCTGGCCGAGTACCTCGGCGAACTGGGCCGGGGGCACCGCAAGTACGGCACGTCGCCCATGCACTATCCCGCAGTGGGGGAGGCGCTCATGGGCGCCCTGAGCCGCTACGCGACCACTACGTGGGACGGGAAGACCGAAGCGGCATGGGTGCGCGCCTACACCGCGATATCGCAGATCATGATCGACGCCGCCGCCGAGGACGAGCAGCAGGCCCCTGCCTGGTGGCACGCGGAAGTGGTGTCCCACGACCTCAGGACCCGTGACATAGCGGTGCTCAGGCTCCGCCCCGACCAGGCCTACCCCTTCCTCGCAGGCCAGTACACGGCCGTGGAGACCCCGTGGTGGCCCCGGAACTGGCGGCACTATTCCTTCGCCTCGGCACCCCGCCCCGACGGTCTGCTCACCTTCCACATCAAGGCGGTCCCGGCCGGCTGGGTCTCCAACGCCCTGGTGCACCGGGCCCGGCCCGGGGACATCCTGCGACTCGGCCCGCCCACGGGATCGATGACGGTCGACCACTCCACCCACAACGGTCTGCTCTGTCTGGGCGGAGGCACGGGCATCGCACCCATCAAGGCGCTCGTCGAGGATGTCGCGGAGCATGGCGACCGGCGTCCCGTGGAGGTCTTCTACGGGGCACGCAGCGATCACGACCTGTACGACATCGACACGATGATGCGGCTCCAGAGCACCTATCCCTGGCTCGCGGTGCGGCCGGTGGTCTCCACCGGACCGCGAACGGGAGGGGGCCTGATGAGAGGACTGCTGCCCGAAGCGGTGCGGGAGTGCGGCCCGTGGCACGAGTACGACGCCTATCTCTCGGGCCCGCCCGGCATGATCCGCAGCGGCGTCGACACGCTCAGAGGCATCGGCATGCCGGCCGAGCGCATCCGGCACGACTTCGTGGAGGACCTGGCCGCGACCGGCCCCGCCTGACCGCGGCGGCTGTCATCGGCCCCGGAGCGGCGGCGGTCAGCCCAGGTCGGGCGCGTGCATCGCGCGTACGCCCTCGATGTTGCCGTCCAGGTAGTGCCGCAGCGACAGCGGCACGAGGTGGACGGCGGCGATGCCCATCCGGCTGAACGGCACCCGCACGATGTCGTACTCCCCGCAGGGATCGTCGATCTCGGGGCCGTGCCGCCGGGACGGGTCCATCGAGTCCAGCCGGCAGACGAAGAAGTGCTGCACCTTCACGCCCTTCACCCCGCCGCCCTCGATGTGCTCCACGGTGTCGACGAAGCAGGGGACCACATCGGTGATCTTGGCGCCGAGCTCCTCGTCCACCTCGCGGTGCAGGGCGTCGACCACGGTCGTGTCCTCGGGCTCGACCCCGCCACCGGGCGTGAGCCAGTAGGGATCCACCCCGGGCTTGGTGCGCTTGATGAGGATCAGGTCGTCGCCGTCGAGCAGGATGGCACGTGCGGTGCGCTTGACCACAGGACGTTCGGTCATGGCAAGAGCGTGGCCCGCGGGACCGGTTCTGAAACACCGGACAGGTGCCGGGCCGTCCTGCGCTCACCAGTCGGCGGCGGCGCGCAGCAGCCACTCGTGCGCCCGCGCGATGTGGGGCAGCGCGAGCGTGCCGGTCCGCACGGCCAGGAAGTAGGTGCGCAGGGGAGGCACGGGAGGATCCAGGAGGGCCACGACCTCACCCCGCTCCAGCGCCCTCTCGCACAGATAGCGCGGCAGCACGGCGAGCCCGCCGCCCGCCGCGGTGCACTCCAGGACCGCCCGGAGGTCCGGCACGACGACGGTCCCCGCGACGGCGGGCCGGCTCTCGAAGACGGCGGCCCAGTAGCGGGAGACGAGCGGCAGGCTCTCGTGGACCTCCACGATCGGCAGCTGGTCCAGTACCACGGGCCCCTTGTGCCGCAGGGTCCCGGGCCCGAGGCGCCCGGCCCAGCGTGGCGCGGCGACCAGGATGTGTTCCTCGTCGCAGAGCGGAGTCGCGGTGAGCAGCCCACCGCGCGGGCGGGTCGTCGCGATGGCCAGATCATGGTGACCGGCGGCCAGCCCGTCCAGCGTCTCCTCGGCACCGGCGAAGAACGAACTGCGCAGAGCCAGGCCCTGGCCGACGAGCGGGGTGAGCGCGGGCAGGGCGCGCATCGAGGTGAACTCGGGAGGTCCGGCCAGATGCAGGGTCCGTACGCCCGACTCCTCGTCGAGCTCCGTCTCGGTGATCTCGATCAGCGCGTCCAGATGCGGCGCCGCCCGGTGCGCGAGTTCGTCGCCGATGGTCGTCGGGGTCACGCCGCGGGCCCTGCGCAGGAAGAGGGGGCGGCCCAGCTGCCGCTCCAGGGTCCGGATCTGCGAGGTGACCGCGGGCTGGGAGAGGCCGAGCAGGGCAGCGGCCCGGGTGAAGGAGCCGGCCCGGTGCACCGTGACGAACGTGCGCAGCAGGGCCAGGTCCATGTCCTGTCCTCCCACCCTCGCGACGCTTCGGACCCGTACAACTATAAATATGTCGATAGGTCGCTGTCGCTACCGTGATTGGACACTGACGGAGAGTCAACTAGCCTGGTTCAGGCGGTTCTTCGCAGGAGGAACCGGGGCGGTCCGAGCCACGAGGGGGGAGGCTCGGACCGCCCGTACCGGGTCGTTCAGTGCTCGCCCAGCGCCGCGTCCAGCGCCCGTTCCACATCCGCCACCAGGTCCGCCGGACTTTCCGCACCGACCGAGAGGCGGATGAAGCCCTCGGGTACCGCGTCACCGCCCCAGCGCGCCCGGCGCTCGGCGGTGGAGCGCACACCACCGAAGCTCGTCGCGTCGTCGACCAACCGCAGCCCGGTCAGGAAGCGCTCGGCACGTTCGCGGTCGGGCAGGACGAACGACACCACGGAGCCGAAGCGCCGCATCTGCCGCACGGCCTTCGGATACGAGGGGTCGGTGGGCAGCCCGGGATACCGCAGCCCGGTCACCTCCGGCCGCTTGCCGAGTGCCTCCGCCAGCGTCAGGGCGGTGGCGCACTGCCGGTCGATCCGCAGCTCCAGCGTGGCCAGCGACCGGTGCGCGAGCCAGGCCTCCATGGGGCCCGGGATGGCGCCGACCACCTTGCGCCAGCGCCGTACTCCCGCTGCCAGCTCCGGATCACGGCAGGTCACATGGCCGAGCAGGATGTCCCCGTGTCCGGTCAGGCCCTTGGTGTCACTGGCCACCGAGCAGTCGGCCCCCAGCTCCAGTGGGCGCTGTCCGAGTGGTGTGGCGAGGGTGTTGTCGACGGCCACCAGAGTGCCGGCCGAGTGCGCCGCCTCGACGAGCCGGCGCACGTCGCAGACGTCGAGCCCCGGATTGGACGGGGTCTCGATCCACAGCAGCTTCGCGCCTTCGAGGACCGCGAGCTGGGCATCGCCACCGGTCGGCGCGGTCCGCACCTCGACGCCGTACGCCTCCAGCTGCGCACGCACCAGCGGCAGGGCCTGATAGCCGTCGTCGGGCAGCACGACCACGTCGCCAGCACGTGCCTGGGACAGCAGCACGGCCGAGATCGCCGCCATCCCGGAGGCGAAGACCGTGGTCTCGACGGGCTCCCCCGGTGCCTCCAGTTCACCGATGGCGCGTTCCAGAAGGGTCCAGGTCGGATTGGTGTCCCGGCCGTAGGTGTACGGACCGGTCGGTTCGCCGGAGAGGTGGAAGTGCGCGGCGAAGACCGGACCGGGCAGGGTGGGCTCGAACTGCTCCGGTTCGGGCAGCCCGGCCCGTACCGCCCGGGTTCCGTCACCCATGGTGCTCATACCGCTTCCTCACTTCTCTCCGGTGTGCCACCGGTCCTGCCCGCACTGTTCCAGTAGGTGCCGGGTCAGTCCTCGTCGGGCAGGACCACGTTCAGGGCCCACGACACGATCGAGATGATCAGGCCGCCGAGCACGGCGGTCCAGAAGCCCTCGACATGGAAGCTCAGGTCGAACAGCCCGGCCAGCCAGGAGGTCAGCAGCAGCATGAGCGCGTTGACCACCAGCGTGATCAGCCCGAGCGTGAGGATGAAGATCGGCAGGGTCAGCAGCTTCACGATCGGCTTGACCACGGAGTTCACCAGGCCGAAGAGCAGGGCGACCACGACCAGCGTGAGCGCCTTGCGTCCGGTGCTGCCACCGGTCAGCGTGATGTCCTGGATCAGCCAGATGGCCACGGCCAGCGCACCTGCGTTGGCGATCGTCTTGACTACGAAATTCTTCATGTGTCTGATCGTGGCAGACGTGATCGGTGGCGGACACCGGCAGTACAGAGGCAAGGGGCGGACAGGCCATGAAGGCATTCAGACTGGACGAGCTGGAGGCGGAACGGGCCGCCAACGACGGCGCGTATCTGCAGTTCGTGAAGGAACGGAACATGTCCGTCGGCCTGTACGCGCTGGACGCCGGTGAACTCGACCCGCAGCAGCCGCACAACCAGGACGAGGTCTACCTCGTCGTCAGCGGCCGCGCCTCGATCACGGTAGGCATGGAAACCACGCAGGTGGGCAGAGGAAGCGTGGTGTACGTACCGGCCGGTGTCGCCCACAAGTTCCACCACATCACCGAGGACCTGCGGGTGATGGTGGTCTTCTCCCCGCCGGAGAGCTGAGCCGAACCGCCGGAGGGCGGGGGCCGCTCTCAGGGATCCCTCAGGGGTCGATCAGGGGACTTCAAGGGCTGCGCGGCCCCCGTCGGCCCCCTCCGCAGCTCTAGCATCGAAGCAGGAACTCAAGGAGAAGAGGTAGCGACGATGGCCGTGCGGGAGATATTCGCTGGGATGCCCTGGTGGGTGAAGTGGATCGCGGTGCCGGTCATCGCGATCGTCGTGTTCGGAGGTCTGATCGCCAGCGTGATCGGGTTCGTGATCGGACTGCTCTTCAAGGTCCTGATCTTCGTGATCCTGGTCGGCGGGCTCGTCTTCGTCATACGCAAGTTCATGTCGTCGTCCTCTTCGCGCAGCGACTGGTAGGACGATCGGAGACCGGCCGGGGCATTAGCCCAGCTGAGCTAAGCGGAAGGCGAAACGGCACCCCTCGCGGACCCGGCCGATACAGTGGCAGTTCGCTGCCACCACCTGGGAATTAACAGTCCGTCACCACGCTGACCAGTGGTTTGTACGGCGTTCGGTCTCCGGACCCCAGCCATGCGGCAGCCCGTGGGGGCGGCCCCCACAGGCGGGCTGACCACCCGTCACCATGCCTGGGGGTGACTGTTGACCACGGCATCGAGCACTGCTGCCCCGACGCTGATCGGTTCGGTGCAGCGAGCGCTGAGGCTGCTGGAAGCCGTGGTCGCCCATCGCGACGGGGCGCCCGCGAAGCAACTGGCCAGGGAGGCGGGCCTTCCTCTTCCCACGGCCTACCATCTGCTGCGCACCCTGACGCATGAGGGCTATCTGCGTCGGGAGAACGGCGTCTTCCTCATCGGGACCGCGGCTGAACGCCTGGTCGGCGAGGGGACGCTGCAGAGTCGCCGCGGCAGAATGGCGGAGTCGCTCGGCCGCTGGCGCGACATCATCGGCGCACCGGTGTACTGCGCCGTCTACCGCGAGGGCGAGATCGAACTCATCGCGGTCGCCGACACCCCCGCCAACCCCGCCGTCGACGAGTGGGCGTCCTTCCGGGAGACCGGACATGCCCACGCGATCGGCCAGTGCCTGCTGAGCCAACTCGACGAGAAGGCCCGCGAGGACCACCTGGACCGTCACCCTGTGCGTCCGCTTACCCGCTACTCGGTGAAGGACCGTGCGGCGCTCCTGGAACGACTGCGCTCGATGAAACGGATGGAACCCGTCATCGAGCGCCAGGAGTACGCCCTGGGCACGGTCTGCGCGGCCATCCCGATCACAGCCGGATTCACCGCCGCCGCGATGGCGATTTCCGTACCCCTGGAGCAGGAAAGTCGGTTGCTCCCCGCAGTCGAACAACTACGTGGCGAAGTGGCCAACCTCTTGCGTTCGCTCGTGTTCTCTATCAGTATCTGAAAAATCACTCCTTGTGATCTGCTATCGCGTGCACCACGATGGCGTCAATAGGGCCACGGGGGATCATTCCTGGCCAGATTCATCTACTGCGGGGTTGAACGATGCGCGAGTCGGTTCAAGCTGAGGTCATGATGAGCTTCCTCGTTTCCGAGGAACTCTCTTTCCGGATCCCGGTGGAGCTCCGGTACGAGGTCTGCGATCCGTATGCGATCCGGATGACCTTCCATCTGCCCGGTGACGCCCCCGTCACCTGGGCATTCGGCCGTGAGCTGCTGCTCGACGGCCTCAACAGCCCCAGTGGTGACGGTGATGTGCACATCGGACCCACCGAGCCCGAGGGGCTTTCCGACGTACATATCCGGCTCCAGGTCGGCGAGGACCGGGCCCTCTTCAGGGCCGGTACGGCACCACTTGTGGCGTTTCTCGACCGGACCGACAAGCTTGTGCCGCTCGGGCAGGAGTGCACGCTGGGTGACTTCGAGGGCAACCTGGAGGACGCCCTGGGCCGGATCCTTGCCGAGGAACAGAACGCCGGCTGACAAGAACGGCGCCGCCGACCGGCTCGCCGGTCGAACACGGCACCTGCCGAATGGGTGAATTGTTCACCTGGCGGGGACGTTCAAGGCTTCGTCCTACGACGACGGCCTTTCCCGGCCCGTACGGGTGCCGAAGCTCCGGCTTCCGCGCCGAGCCCTGTGCGGTCCGCGGAGACGACCAGCGCAGCGAGCACCGTCGTCACCGGCACCGAGGCGACCAGTCCGATCGAGCCGACCAGCGTTCGTACGATCTCCTCCGCCACCAGCTCGCTGTTGGCCACCGTCCCCACGCTGCTCTGCGCGATGGAGAACAGCAGCAGCAACGGCATTGCGGCGCCCGCGTAGGCGAGCACCAGCGTATTGACGACCGAGGCGATGTGGTCGCGTCCGATCCTGATGCCTGCCCGGTAGAGGCCCCGCACACCCAACGTCGGGTTCGCCTGGTGCAGTTCCCAGACCGCCGATGTCTGGGTCACGGTCACATCGTCGAGGACGCCGAGCGAACCGATGATGACACCGGCCAGCAGCAGACCGCTCATGTCGATGTGCGGGTACAGGCCATGGATGAGGCCGGTGTTGTCGTCGGTGTTGCCGGTCAGGCTCGCCCAGCCGATGAAGAGCGAGCCGAGCAGCCCGATCAGCAGCAGCGAGATCAGCGTGCCGATCACCGCGACCGAGGTGCGGGCGGTCAGGCCGTGGCACATGTAGAGGGCGATCAGCATGATCGCACTGGCCCCGACCACCGCGACGAGCAGCGGATTCGAGCCCTGAAGAATGGCCGGGAGGATGAACAGGGTCAGCACGGCGAAGGACACGGCGAGCGCGACCAGCGCCATCACCCCGCGCATGCGGCCCACCGCGACCACGACCAGGGCGAAGATCCCGGCCAGCAGGGCCATCGGGAACTTCCGGTTCACGTCCGTCACCGAATACTGCAGATCATGGGGTGCGTCGGGGGCGTACGCCACGACCACGCCCTGACCCTTGCGCAACTGACGCGGCGCGTCGGGCGGGACGACCTCGGTGAAGGTCCGGCCCTTGTCGTGACCGGTAGTCACCTCGATCGTGGACTTCTTGCACAGTGCCTTTCCGCTTCCCGAGGGCGGTGTGGTGTCCCCGCCGACAGGCGTCTGGACCACGTTCACGGCCTTGCAGTCCACCATGTCGACATTCACCACCTTTCCCTGCTGGGTCTGCCGGTCGAATCCGACGCCGGTCCGCTCGTGCGGCGGCGCACCACCCGGCCAGAGCGCCACCAGACCGACGACGACGACGGTGGCGAACGGGATCAGTACGGCCGCGATGACTTTGCGCAGATGTTTGGAGACGGGCGCGGCAGGGCCGTGGCTGTGCGAGTGGCCGTGCTGATGGCCCTGCGGTTCGTGGTCGATATGGGGGGACGTCACCGGCCGATCATCGCAAGAAGGGACGGGCCCTCTGTTCATTACGCCGGACGGGGCGCTAGCGTGGAGGGACCTTTGCACACGCGGGAGCTCGGAGCACCGGGCTGAGAGGGCGCTGATATCCGTACGTCCGTACGGGACAGGCTGCGCCGACCGCCGAACCTGTTACCGGGTAATGCCGGCGTAGGGAGTAGGTCTCATGACCACAGCGGACGCACGCACGCCTGCCTCGAACCAGAGCGACGAGGCCGGGAAGTCCATCGGCTGGCACAAGGGGTACGTCCAGGGCTCGCGCCCGGACCTCCGGGTGCCGGTCCGTCAGGTGCACCTCACCAACGGCAAGGACGTGACGCTGTACGACACGTCGGGGCCGTACACCGATCCCACCGTCGAGACCGATGTCCGCCGCGGGCTCGCACCGCTGCGGGAGAACTGGATCGTCGCCCGCGGCGACACCGAGGAGTATCCGGGCCGCCCCGCCCGTCCCGAGGACGACGGGCTCAAGCACACCTCGCCGCGAATGGGGTCTCCCCTGCTCGACGGAAGCCGAGAACTCGGGGAAGGACTGCGCAACCTCGACGCGGTCTTCCCCGGCCGCCCGCGCCTGCCGCGCCGCAGCCGGGACGGGCAGCCGGTGACCCAGCTCGCGTACGCCCGCCGGGGCGAGATCACCCCGGAGATGGAGTACGTGGCCATCCGGGAGAACGTCGAGCCAGAGGTGGTGCGCGAGGAGATCGCGGCCGGCCGGGCCGTGCTGCCGGCCAACGTCAACCACCCCGAGATCGAGCCGATGATCATCGGCAAGCGGTTCCTGGTGAAGGTAAATGCCAACATCGGCAACTCCGCGGTGACGTCCTCCATCGAGGAGGAGGTGGAGAAGATGACGTGGGCGACGCGCTGGGGCGCCGACACCGTCATGGATCTGTCCACCGGCCGCAACATTCACACCACCCGTGAGTGGGTTCTGCGCAATTCCCCCGTGCCGATCGGCACGGTTCCGCTCTACCAGGCCCTCGAAAAGGTCGACGGCCGGGCGGAGGAACTGACGTGGGAGATCTACAAGGACACCGTCATCGAACAGGCCGAGCAGGGCGTCGACTACATGACGGTCCACGCCGGCGTGCGCCTGCCGTACGTACCGCTGACCGCCCGCCGCAAGACCGGCATCGTCTCCCGCGGCGGCTCGATCATGGCGGCGTGGTGCCTCGCGCACCACAAGGAGTCGTTCCTGTACGAGCACTTCGAGGAGCTCTGCGAGATCCTCGCGACCTACGACGTGACGTACTCGCTGGGCGACGGGCTGCGTCCCGGCTCGATCGCCGATGCCAATGACGAGGCCCAGTTCGCCGAACTGCGCACGCTCGGCGAGCTGAACACGGTCGCCAAGCGGTTCGGCGTCCAGACCATGATCGAGGGGCCGGGCCATGTCCCGATGCACAAGATCAAGGAGAACATCGACCTTCAGCAGGAGATCTGCGAGGAGGCGCCGTTCTACACGCTCGGCCCGCTGACCACCGATGTCGCACCGGCGTACGACCACATCACCTCGGGCATCGGCGCGGCGATGATCGCGTGGTGGGGGACGGCGATGCTCTGCTACGTCACGCCGAAGGAGCACCTCGGCCTGCCCAACCGGGACGATGTGAAGACCGGCGTCATCACGTACAAGATCGCGGCGCATGCGGCGGACCTCGCCAAGGGGCACCCGGGGGCGCAGGACTGGGACGACGCGCTCTCCGACGCCCGTTTCGAGTTCCGCTGGGAGGACCAGTTCAATCTGGCTCTCGATCCGGACACCGCACGGGAGTTCCACGACGAGACGCTGCCCGCCGAGCCGGCGAAGACGGCGCACTTCTGCTCGATGTGTGGTCCGAAGTTCTGTTCGATGAAGATCTCCCAGGACATCCGGCGCGAGCACGGCGGTTCGCAGACGGAGATCGAGGCGGGTATGGCGGAGAAGTCCAAGGAGTTCGCGGCGGCCGGCAACCGGGTCTATCTGCCGATCACGGACTGACCGTATCCGGGAGGAGGAATCGCCCCGGGGACTCCTGTCTCCGGGGCGACCGCTCCTGCCGTCCGGCCGGTGTGCGGGCCCGGTCAGTCCAGTTCGTGCTCGGGGCCGCCGAAGTCGGGGCTGGTGAAGTCGGGTGAGGTGAAGGTCGGGCGGGGGCCCGCCGGGCCGTCGTCCGGGCTGGAGAAGTCCGGCCGGCTGTAGCCGATCTTCGGGATGCGGTTCGCCGAGCGGAGCGGTGTGCGGGAGGCGGGAGCGGCTTCGGGATCGGCGAGCGCATCCCGCAGGAACGGCAGTATGCCGCGCTCCAGCAGGGCGTGGCGCCACGCCTCCCTGGCCCGTGCCACGTCCTCCGGCAATTCGTCCTCGGGGTCCTCGACGGGCTGCGACGTCGACCCGTTGCGCAGTGCGGTGATGAGCAGCCCGGCGGCGGCGACCAGGATGGCGGCGGCCGTGACCGCCGCGAAGAACCAGCCCACGGAGACCATGGCGGAGGCGAAGGACGGCGGCGGGTCGAGCAGCTTCAGCAGGTAGCCCGCCAGCAGGAATATGAACGCGGCGGTTCCGGCGAGCACGGGTGCCAGGACCGTGATGACGGCTCCTATGCCGGCGCCCGACTGATGCGGACGGGCGGTGCCGGACCCGGGGCCCGTGTCCTGGTCCGCCTCTTCGGCGGGGCCGCGCAGTTCCTCGCGGGCCTGCACGTAGTGCTTGTACTCGGTGGCGGCCGTCGAGGTGATCAGCTCCGTGGCGTCCAGCGCCATGGTGCGCAGCTGTACGGCGTTGAGCCGCTCGCCGACCGCGGCCAGATCCGGCCGTTCATGGGCATGGCGCAGTGCGTCGTCGAGGATCCGCTCGTACTCGGGGCGGTCCTCGGCCAGCAGGTGCGGAGCGCTGTTCATGTGCATCCCCCGATGCTCCGTAGGGCCTGAATGCCTGCTCGGAACGGGCAGTTGGGCGGAAACGGAGGAGAGCCTGCTACTGATACGCCGATGGTAGAGCGCCCACGGCACGGGGTGACAGGGGGTTTCCGGAAATAGGCCCAGTGGACGGCGTGGTCGGTTCCTGGATGCGTCTGCCCAGAAGAACGTCAGTCATGCAGGGGCAGTTGGACGACCAGCAGCTTTCCGGCCATGGTCACTCCGCCGTCCATGGCGATGGCGAGCCCGTCCGCGTACACGTGCGGACCTTCGACCACGGGGCCGGAGCCATCCTCGCCGTCCTCCGAACCGACCTCTCCGAGGAGGTAAGGAATGGGGCTGTGACCATGGACGATGCGCTGTCCGCCGTAGGCCGACATCAGCTCCCGGACCGCCTGCGGACCCGACTCGTCACGGAAGGCGAACCGCTTGGTGAGTTTCCGGAAGAGGTCCCAGCACTCATCGGCGTCGTTACGCGTGAGGATGGCGTGCACGGTGTCGTTGACGTCCTCGATGGTGGTGCCGTATTCGAGGTAGGCCGTCGTGTCGGAGTGCATCAGCAGATGCCCGTCCTCCTCGACGATCGCGTCGAGCCGGGACATCCACTGGAGGTGGACGTCCTGGAGCCGCTCCATGTCGTTCTTCTGGCCGCCGTTGAGCAGCCAGGCCGCCTGGAAAGTGGCGGTGCCCGCCCCGGAGTTGACCGGGGTGTCGCTGAACCGCTTCGCGCCGAGGAGCAGCAGTTCGTGATTGCCCATCAGGGCCTTGCAGTAGCCGCCGGCGGCGGCGGCCTCGGCGGACAGGCGCATCACGAGGTCGATGACCCCGATGCCGTCGGGGCCCCGGTCGGTGAAGTCGCCGAGGAACCAGAGCCGGGCATTGCCCGCCGACCATTTGCCGTCGGCGTCGATGAGGCCCTGTTCGGTGAGGGCGGCGTGGAGCTCGTCCAGATAGCCGTGGACGTCGCCGACGACGTACAGCGGTCCGAGGCCCTGGTCCGGGACGGGCCGGGGGTCGGGGACGGCCGCGACCTGCAGGGTGTCACCGCGGTTGATCACGGGAAGATCGCGCGCGGTGGGGGTGTACCCCTCCGGCGGCTCGGCACCGGGGACGGCGTTGCCCGGGTGCGGTGCCGATGGCGGCACCGGGTTCTGGGCATAGGGCGGTACGCGGAAGTCGCGCAACGTCGCAGTCCGCACCACGGGTTCCTGACCGGCCCCCTGTGTCATCGACCCCTCCACCACCGTCGCGCCGCCGTACACCTGACGGGCCCTGCTGGTCGGGGCGGTCCGCGGTGTCGTGCGCCCATCATAGGAATGCGGATCGTGCTCTGTGACGCACCAGGGGTGGTGAATCCGGACGCACGTCGGGTTCACCGGCCGATTGGTCCGAAATCGCCTGATCAATCCCCTGCCGGAGAGCGGGGTGCGCTGACCGTGGTGCGGGGTGGACGGCGTTGCGAGGAGGTCCGCACGATGAGTTCGGTCGGTATGACCTGCTCCACCGGTCCGTCCTGATCCACGCCCTCGATGGCGTCGATCAGGAGCTGGACGACCGCCGTGCCGATTCTGCGCGGCTTGAGCGAGAGGGTGGTGATGGGGGGCTCGGTCGTCGCGTACACGGTGGACTCGCTGCAGCAGACCAGCAGCAGGTCCTCGGGGACGCGCAGGCCGTACCGGCGGGCCGCCGCCAGCAGGTCGGTGCCGTTGGGGTCGAAGAGCCCGTAGACGGCGTCGGGCCGGTCCGGGCGGGCGAGCAGGCGGTCGGCGGCGACCGCGCCCGCGCACGGGTCGTGGGCGGGGTACGACTCGTACACCGGGTCCTGTCCCACGCGCTCGCACCAGTGGAGGTACGCGGTGGTGGAGAGGCGGGTGTACGTGTCGGTGGTGGTGCCGGTGAGCAGGCCGATGCGGCGGGCTCCGGCGGCGGCGAGATGGTCGAGCAGATCGAGCACGGCGGCCCGGTGGTCGTTGTCGACCCAGGCGGTGACCGGGAGGGTGCCGGCCGGACGTCCGTCCGAGACGACGGGCAGCCCCTGGCGTACGAGTTCCGTGACGACCGGGTCCTGGTCGGAGGGGTCGATCACGACGGTGCCGTCGAGGGCGACGTTCGACCAGACGTCGTGGCGTGAGGTGGCGGGCAGGATGACGAGGGCGTAGCCGCGGGCGAGCGCGGCGGAGGTGGCCGCTCTGGCCATCTCGGCGAAGTACGCGAATTCGGTGAAGGTGAAGGGTTCGTCCCCGTAGGTCGTCACGGTCAGGCCGATGAGGCCGGACTTGCCGGTACGGAGGGTTCGGGCCGCGGCGGAAGGGCGGTAGCCCAGGCGCTCTGCGACCTCGCGGACATGGCGGCGGGTGGCGTCCGGGAGCCTGCCCTTGCCGTTGAGCGCGTCGGAGACGGTCGTGATGGAGACTCCGGCGGCGGCGGCCACGTCCCGGATTCCCGCTCGTCCCTGCCGGCCGCCGCGCCGGGGTGTGTCCGTCCGGCTCACCTGGTGCTTCCCTGCTGCTGTCATGGCGAGCCGATAGTAGGGCTCGGAAGGGCGGTTGACCTGGTCGCATATTCACTCGTTGACAGGCACGTTTTTGCATGATCATTCAGAGGCAAATGCCTTGCAAACCAAGGATGTTGAGGGGCCTGGCCGTAGTGTGTCATGTGTCGAAGTCGATGGGCCTACTAAATGGTCGATGTCTCGAAGAGGTCTCATCTCACCTCTTCGAGGGATGCGCGCCACGGAGTGAGCCACCGGCGCGCGCCGGAGCGGATAGCGCTCCCCCCATTCCTGGTCGCACCGGACGATTGGGCCGCTTTGGCCATTCGCAGCAGCGCCCAATCCTCATAAGGTGAGCAGTATTGATGTGTACGGACGGTCGAGGAGGACCTGCGGTGAGCGAGACGAGCCCCAAGCTGCGCGCCGAGCTGGACGGCGTTCCCGCCTATGTACCGGGCAAGCCGGCCGCGGCCGGTGGACCGGTCGCGTTCAAGCTGTCCTCCAACGAGAACCCGTATCCGCCGCTGCACGGGGTGATGGAGTCCGCCCTGGCCGCGGCTGCGAACTTCAACCGCTACCCGGACATGGCCTGCACCGGCCTGATGAACGAACTGGCCGAGCGTTTCGGTGTGCCCGTCTCGCACCTCGCCACCGGAACCGGCTCCGTCGGCGTCGCGCAGCAGCTGCTCCAGGCCACGTCGGGCCCGGGTGACGAGGTCATCTACGCCTGGCGCTCCTTCGAGGCGTACCCGATCATCACGCAGGTCAGCGGTGCGACCTCGGTGAAGGTCCCGCTGACCGACGGTGACGTGCACGATCTCGACGCGATGGCGGACGCGATCACGGACCGCACCCGGATGATCTTCGTCTGCAACCCGAACAACCCGACCGGCACCGTGGTGCGCCGGGACGCGCTGGAGCGGTTCCTGGACCGGGTGCCGGGCGATGTCCTCGTGGTGCTCGACGAGGCGTACCGGGAGTTCATCCGGGACGTCGAGGTGCCGGACGGCATCGAGATCTACCGGGACCGGCCCAATGTGGCGGTGCTGCGGACCTTCTCCAAGGCGTACGGCCTGGCGGGTCTGCGGGTCGGTTTCGCCGTGGCCCACGAGCCGGTGGCGGCCGCGCTGCGCAAGACGGCGGTGCCCTTCGGGGTCAGCCAGCTCGCGCAGGACGCGGCGGTCGCCTCGCTGCGTGCCGAGGACGAACTCCTGGGACGGGTGGGCTCGTTGGTGTGCGAGCGCCAGCGTGTGCAGCGGGCCCTGGCCGGCCAGGGGTGGACCGTGCCGGATTCCCAGGCGAATTTCGTCTGGCTGCGGCTCGGGGACCGTACCGCCGACTTCGCCGCGGCATGTGAGCGGGCCGGAGTGGTGGTCAGGCCGTTCGCGGGCGAGGGCGTGCGGGTCACGATCGGGGAGGACGAGGCGAACGACCTGTTCCTGAGGGTGGCGGAGTCGTACCGCAAGGAGCTGTAGGGCGGTCGCGCAGGCCGCCTGCGCGACTCGGGGACCGGGCCCCGCACCTCGTTCGACGTTCGACGAGGTGCGGGGCCTTCTCGCTGTCGGGGTCCGTGTTGCTCCCGGGGCGTCTGGTTCGGGCAGATTGATCGGAACGTCCCGAGAGGGGTACCCCGCCCGAACGTCCCGAAAGTCTGTGCGCCATAATGCTTGTGAATGTGAACGCGTTCACAAGCGTGTCCTGTTCCTCCCGTGATTAGTCGGATTTAAAGGGCAAACTGCCGGTGTGATTACGGCGACGTAAGGAGAAGACGACGTGGAGCTAGCTCTGGCGCCGGAAACCCTGGCGCGATGGCAGTTCGGTATCACTACCGTCTATCACTTCCTGTTCGTCCCCCTGACGATCTCTCTCGCCGCGCTCACCGCCGGCCTGCAGACCGCCTGGGTCCGGACGAACAACGAGAAGTACCTCAGGGCGACGAAGTTCTGGGGCAAACTCTTCCTGATCAACATCGCCATGGGCGTCGTCACCGGCATCGTCCAGGAGTTCCAGTTCGGCATGAACTGGTCCGACTACTCGCGGTTCGTCGGCGACATCTTCGGTGCCCCGCTCGCGTTCGAGGCACTGATCGCGTTCTTCTTCGAGTCCACCTTCATCGGCCTGTGGATCTTCGGCTGGGACAAGTTGCCGAAGAAGATCCATCTCGCCTGCATCTGGATGGTCTCCATCGGAACCATCCTGTCCGCGTACTTCATCCTGGCGGCCAACTCCTGGATGCAGCACCCGGTCGGCTACCGGATCAACAAGGAACGCGGCCGGGCCGAGCTCACCGACTTCTGGCACGTGCTCACCCAGAACACCGCGCTCGCCCAGTTCTTCCACACCATCACCGCGGCCTTCCTGGTCGGCGGCGCGTTCATGGTCGGCATCGCCGCCTTCCACCTGGCGCGCAAGAAGCACATCCCGGTGATGCGGACCTCGCTGCGGCTCGGCCTGGTCACCGTGGTCATCGCCGGACTGCTCACCGCCATCAGCGGCGACCAGCTCGGCAAGGTCATGTTCAAGCAGCAGCCGATGAAGATGGCCGCCGCCGAGGCGCTCTGGGAGGGGCAGGACTCGGCGCCCTTCTCGATCTTCGCGGTCGGCGACGTGGCCAAGGGCCACAACACCGTGGAGATCTCCATCCCGGGGATACTGTCCTTCCTCGCGGACGACAGCTTCACTTCGTACGTCCCCGGCATCAACGACATCAACAAGGCCGAGCAGGAGAAGTTCGGACCCGGCGACTACCGGCCCAACATCCCGGTCGCGTTCTGGAGCTTCCGCTGGATGATCGGCTTCGGGATGGCCTCCTTCGCCCTCGGCATCCTCGGACTGTGGCTGACCCGGAAGAAGTTCATGCTGCCGCCGGGGCTGCGGACCGGTGAGGACGAAGTGCCCCACCTGGTCCTCTTCAAGAACAAGGCCCTCAGCCCGAAGCTCGCCAAGTGCTACTGGATCGTCGCGCTCTGGACGCTGCTCTTCCCGCTGATCGCCAACTCCTGGGGCTGGATCTTCACCGAGATGGGCCGCCAGCCCTGGGTCGTCTACGGCGTGCTCCAGACCCGCGACGCGGTCTCCCCCGGCGTCTCGCAGGGCGAGGTGCTCACCTCGATGATCGGCTTCACCCTGCTCTACGCCGTGCTCGCGGTCGTCGAGGTCAAGCTGCTCGTGAAGTACATCAAGGCAGGTCCGCCGGAGCTCACGGAGGCAGACCTCAACCCGCCCACCAAGATCGGCGGCGACCATGACGACGCCGACCGGCCGATGGCCTTCTCCTACTGAGAGCAGAGGAGCTGAGAGATGGAACTCCACGACGTCTGGTTCGTACTCATCGCCGTCCTCTGGACCGGCTACTTCTTCCTGGAGGGATTCGACTTCGGGATCGGTGTCCTCACCAAGCTGCTGGCCCGCGACCGCAAGGAACGACGAGTCCTGATCAACACGATCGGGCCCGTCTGGGACGGCAACGAGGTATGGCTGCTCTCCGCGGGCGGTGCGACCTTCGCCGCCTTCCCCGAGTGGTACGCCACCCTGTTCTCCGGCTTCTACCTGCCGCTGCTACTGATCCTGGTCTGCCTGATCGTGCGCGGTGTCGCCTTCGAGTACCGGGCGAAGCGGTCCGGCGAGAAGTGGCAGACCAACTGGGAACACGCGATCTTCTGGACCTCGCTGCTCCCGGCCCTGCTCTGGGGCGTGGCCTTCGGGAACATCGTGCGCGGCGTGAAGATCGACGCCGACATGGAGTACGTGGGCAACTTCTGGGACCTGCTCAACCCGTACGCCATCCTCGGCGGACTGGTCACGCTCTCCCTCTTCACCTTCCACGGCGCCGTGTTCGCGGGGCTCAAGACGGCCGGGGACATCCGGGAGCGGGCGGGCAGGCTGGCGCTGAAGCTGGGGATCGTCACCGCGGTGCTCGCGCTCGGCTTCCTGATCTGGACCCAGCTCGACAACGGGGACGGCTGGAGCCTGCTGGCGATGATCGTCGCTGTGGTGGCACTGGTCGGCGCGGTCGCCATGATCGCGGCGGGACGCGAGGGATGGTCGTTCGCGTTCTCCGGCGTGACCGTCGCGGCGGTGGTCGCCATGCTCTTCCTGACACTCTTCCCGAACGTCATGCCGTCCTCGCTGAACGACGCCTGGAGCCTCACGGTCACCAACGCCTCGTCCACCCCGTACACACTGAAGATCATGACCTGGTGTGCGGGGATCGCCACCCCCGTCGTCCTGCTGTACCAGGGCTGGACGTACTGGGTGTTCCGCAAGCGCATCGGCACGCAGCACATCGCCGAGGCGCACTGAACGCACCTGAAGCCGGTCCGGCGGATCGCGGCCGGGGCACGACACCGACCCCGATCCGCCGGACCGGCCCTGATCCACCGACCGAGCTTGCCTAGGGGCTGTTTCACGTGAAACCGATCGACCCGCGTCTGCTCCGTTACGCCCGCGCCACCCGCCTCTTCCTGGCGGCCGTGGTGGCGCTCGGAGTTGTCGGGGCAGCGCTGGTCATCGCCCAGGCCATGCTCATCGCCGAAGTGGTGGTGGGCGGGTTCGAGGACGGACTGACGGTCTCCGCTCTGCGGACCCCGCTGATCCTGCTCGCCGCGGTCGCGCTCGGCCGGGGGCTGGTCTCCTGGCTGACCGAACTGGCCGCGTACCGGGCCAGCGCGGCGGTCAAGTCCGAACTCCGCGGCCGGCTGCTGGCGCGGGCCGCGGCGCTCGGTCCCGGCTGGCTGAACGGACAGCGCACCGGCTCCCTGGTGGCGCTCGCGACCCGTGGCGTCGACGCGCTCGACGACTACTTCGCGCGCTATCTGCCGCAGCTCGGCCTCGCGGTCGTCGTGCCGGTGGCGGTCCTTGCCAGGATCGTCACCGAGGACTGGGTCTCGGCAGCGATCATCGTGGTCACGCTGCCGCTCATCCCGCTCTTCATGATCCTCATCGGCTGGGCCACCCAGTCACGGATGGACCGCCAGTGGCGGCTGCTGTCCCGGCTCTCCGGCCACTTCCTCGACGTGGTCGCCGGACTGCCGACGCTGAAGGTCTTCGGCCGCGCCAAGGCGCAGGCCGAGTCCATCCGCACGATCACCTCGCAGTACCGCCGGGCCACGCTGCGGACCCTGCGGATCGCGTTCCTGTCGTCCTTCGCCCTGGAACTGCTGGCCACGTTGTCGGTGGCCCTCGTCGCCGTCACCATCGGCATGCGGCTGGTGCACGGCGAACTCGACCTCTACACCGGCCTGGTGGTGCTGATCCTGGCGCCCGAGGCCTATCTGCCGATCCGCCAGGTCGGAGCGCAGTACCACGCCGCTGCCGAGGGGCTCTCGGCCGCGGAGGAGATCTTCGCTGTCCTGGAGACCGAGCTCCGGCAGGACGGCACGGCGGACGTGCCCGGTTCACTGCGGCTGGAGCTGGAGCGGGTGACCGTGCGGCACGAGGGCCGTGCCGAACCCTCGCTGGACGGGGCCTCATTGGTGGTGGACGAAGGGGAGACCGTGGCCCTGGTCGGCCCCAGCGGTGTCGGGAAGTCCACCCTGCTCGACGTGGTCCTCGGCTTCACACACCCTGACGAGGGGCGGGTACGCGTCGGCGGTGTCGACCTGACGACGCTCGCGCCCGAGCGATGGCGGGAACGGATCGCCTGGGTGCCGCAGCGCCCGCACCTCTTCGCGGGCACCATCGCGGAGAACGTACGACTGGCCCGGCCGGACGCCGACGACAGCGCGGTGACGGCCGCGCTGCGGGACGCCGGGGCCTTTGACTTCGTGGCGGAACTGCCGGACGGGGTACGGACGCTCATCGGCGAGGACGGCGCGGGCCTCTCCGCCGGACAGCGGCAGCGGCTCGCCCTCGCGCGGGCCTTCCTCGCCGACCGCCCGCTGCTGCTGCTCGACGAGCCGACCGCGAGCCTGGACGGCGAGACGGAGGCGGGGATCGTCGAGGCGGTACGGCGGCTGGCGGTGGGACGGACCGTGCTGCTGGTCGTGCACCGCCCGGCGCTGCTCTCGATGGCCGACCGGGTGGTGACCCTCGAACCGGGCGCGACGGCGCGGTCGGCGATGACCGAGGCGTCCGCGGTCGTGCCGCGGCCGACGAGCGCTGCCGCCGACCGGATGGAGACGAGCGCTCCCACCGACCGGATCGACGAGGCAGCGGAGCCCGAGGTGCTGAGGGACACCGCGGCCCGCTCCGGCCGGGTCCTGGCACGGGTCAGGGAGGCCGCAGGGGCACAGCGCGGCCGGCTGGCACTCGCGCTGCTGCTGGGAAGCCTCGCCCTGGGCTCGGCCGTCGGGCTCATGGCCGTCTCCGGCTGGCTGATCTCGCGCGCCTCCGAACAGCCCCCGGTGCTCTATCTGATGGTCGCCGTGACCGCGACCCGCGCCTTCGGACTCGGGCGGGCCGTCTTCCGCTACGCCGAGCGTCTGGTGTCGCACGACGCGGTGCTCAAGATGCTCGCCGAACTGCGCGTCGCGGTCTACCGGGGCCTGGAGCGCGTCGCGCCCGCCGGACTGCGCCGGACCCGGCGCGGGGACCTGCTCTCCCGGCTCGTCGCCGATGTCGACGCCCTGCAGGACTACTGGCTGCGCTGGATGCTGCCCGCCGGGACCGCCGTGGTCGTCGGAACGGCGGCTGCCGGATTCATCGGCCGCCTGCTGCCGGCAGCAGGCGCCGTGCTGGCCGCCGGACTGCTGCTGGCCGGAGTGGGAGTGCCGCTGGTGAGCAGTGCCTGCTCCCGTCACACGGAACGCCGGCTCGCCCCCGCGCGCGCCGATCTGGCCACCCGGGTCACGGACCTGCTCGGCGGAACCGCCGAACTGACCGTCGCGGGTGCCCTGCCCGCCCGCGCGGAACGGACCCGGGACGCCGACGGCGTACTGACCCGCATCGCCGCCCGCGCGGCGACCGCCACCGCGCTCGGCGGCGGCCTCATCGCCCTGGTCGCCGGCCTCACCGTCGTCGCCACCGCGCTCGTCGCCCTTCCCGCCGTGCACGACGGCCGGCTCGCGGGTGTGGAACTCGCGGTGGTGGTGCTCACCCCGCTGGCCGCCTTCGAGGCCGTGACCGGTCTGCCGCTCGCCGTGCAGTACCGCCGGCGGGTCGAGCGGAGCGCGGAGCGGGTGTACGAGGTGCTGGACGCCCCGCTGCCGGTACGCGAACCCGGCAGCCCGGCCGAGGCACCCGCATCGCCCTTCCCGCTGGAGGTACGGGGGCTGTCGGCCCGGTACCCGGGAGCAGGCCGGGACGCCCTCGGCGCCGTCGATCTGACGTTGACGGCCGGCCGGCGTATCGCCGTCGTCGGACCCTCCGGCTCCGGGAAGACGACCCTCGCGCAGGTCCTGGTCCGCTTCCTGGACGAGCGGGCCGGTACGTACCGGATCGGCGGTGTCGAGGCCCGTGCGCTGGAGGGGGACACGGTCCGGCGGTTCGTCGGGCTGTGTGCTCAGGACGCCCATGTCTTCGACAGCTCCATCCGGGAGAATCTACGGCTGGCCCGAACCGGTGCGACGGACGAGGAGCTGCGGTCCGCCCTCGGCCGGGCGCGGCTGCTCGACTGGGCCGACGCGCTGCCCGACGGGCTCGACACCCTCGTCGGCGAACATGGCGCGCGCCTCTCCGGCGGCCAGCGCCAGCGCCTCGCCCTGGCCAGGGCGATCCTCGCCGACTTTCCCGTCCTGATCCTGGACGAGCCCGCCGAGCATCTCGACCTGGCGACCGCGGACGCCCTGACCGCGGACCTGCTGGCCGCCACCGAGGGGCGCACGACCGTGCTGATCACCCATCGCCTGCAGGGACTCGAAGCCGTCGACGAGGTGCTGGTGCTGGACGTCGGCCGGGTCGTGCAGCGTGGCTCGTACACCGATCTTGCCGCCGGGGAAGGTCCCTTGCGCCGGATGCTGGAGCGCGAGCGGGAGACCGCACGGGTGCCGGTAGGGGCCGTGGGCGAGCGGGAGACTGCGCGGGTGCCGGAAGGGTCCGTGGGCGTGCGGGTGTGAGCCGGGCGGCGCGACAGCCGACTTTCCTCCCCAATCGGGACTAACTACTCTCGGGGGTATGCCGGAGCAGGACCCGAAGGACTCACTCGAAGCGGCTACCCGGGCGACCCGCAGCCTGCAGGGCCTGTCCACCGAGATCACCGCCCGCATCCCCCAGCTGCTGGAAGCCATGCGCTCCGTCGGCGCGGGCCTGGAACTGCACTCCACCCTCGACCGGATCTGCGAGACGGCCGCCGAACTCGCCCGATCCCGCTACGCCGCCATCGGCGTCGTGGACGAGGAGGGCGAAGGGCTCTCCGACTTCGTCACGTACGGAGTACCGGACGAGGTGGCGGAAGAGATCGGGCACCGCCCCGACGGGCACCGGGGACTGCTGGGCGCGCTGATCCACGATCCGGTGCCGGTGAGGCTCGCCGATCTGACGGCCGATCCGAGGTTCGCCGGCTTCCCGCCCGGCCACCCCCGGATGCGGACCTTTCTCGGCGTCCCGATCCGCGTACAGGGAGAGATCTTCGGCAATCTCTATCTGGCCGAGAAGGACGACGGCGGCGAGTTCAACGACTACGACCTGCACATGGTCCGGGTGCTCGCCACGGAGGCCGGGATCGCCATCGGCAACGCCCGGCTGTACGAGGCGGCACGCCAGCGCGAGCGGTGGATCGACGGATCGGTGGCCGTGACAACCGCCCTGCTCTCCGGCGGGGACGCCGACGACGCGCTCTCCGTCGTCGCCGAACAGGCCCGCCGGCTTGCCGACTCCGCCGCCGGGATCGTGCTGCTGCCCACCGAGGACGGCGGACTGGAGATCGTCGCCGTCTCCGCGGACGACCCCTCCTCCTCGCTCGGAGTGATCATCGGGCCGGAGAGCTCGGTGGCGGCGAAGCTGCTGGGCGGCGAGGCGGTCTTCGTGGACGATTCGGCCGCCGACCCCCGCATGGTCACCACGCTGGCCCATCGGTACGGCCCGAGCATGCTGCTGCCCCTGCACAGCGGCGGGCGGGTGCTCGGCGCGCTCGCCACCCCCCGTGCCCGGGGCGGCAGGCCCTTCACGGAGGCGGAGCGCACCCTCGCCACCCAGTTCGCCTCGCAGGCGGCGCTCGCGCTGATGATGGCCGAGGCACAGCGGGACCGGGAGCGGCTGGCGGTCTACGAGGACCGGGACCGGATCGCCCGCGATCTGCACGATCTGGTCATCCAGCGGCTGTTCGCCACCGGGATGATGCTGGAGAGCGCCCAGCGCCGGTCGGTCGTGCCCGAGGTGCAGACCGGGGTCGGCCGGGCGGTCGACGAACTGGACGTGACCATCCAGGAGATCCGTACCGCGATCTTCGCGCTGCAGCAGGAACCCGCCGAGGCGCCTTCGGGGCTGCGCACCCGCGTCCTGCGCGAGATCAACATGGCGGCGGTCCCGCTGGGCTTCAAGCCCTCGCACCGCTTCCTCGGCCCGGTCGACTCGCTGGTCGGCGAGCTGACCGGCAAGAACCTCGTCGCGGCGCTGCGGGAGGCGCTGTCCAACGCCTTCCGGCACGCCGAGGCGTCGTTGATCGACGTGGTCGTCGACGCGACCGCCACGCTGCCCGACGGGAGGGACGCGGTGCGGTTGTCGGTCGCCGACGACGGAGTGGGCATCCCCGAGGGCGGCCGCCGCAGCGGGCTGCGGAACCTGGCGCGCCGGGCGGAGGCGCTCGGCGGCGCGAGCTGGTTCGGGCCCGGGATCGGGGAGGACGGGGGCGGTACGACGGTGGTGTGGGAGGCGCCTCTGTGACGGCGGCCGGGCGCTGCCTCTTCGGAGACCGGGCGCTGCCTCTTCGGAGAAGAGGGCTCAGCGCCCGATACCGGACGCCCGGCGCTCGGCGACGATCCGCTCGATGACGACTGCGACACCGTCCTCGCCGTTGGTGGCGGTCCGGCCGGAGGCGGCGGCGAGCGCGGCCGGGTGGGCGTTGCCCATCGCGTACGACGTGCCCGCCCAGCTCAGCATCTCCACGTCGTTGGGCATGTCCCCGAAGGCGACGACCTCGGCGGGCGAGATACCGCGCTCGGCGCAGCAGAGCTCCAGCGTGCTGGCCTTGGAGACCCCGGGGCCGCTGATCTCCAGCAGGGCCGTGGGGCTGGACCGGGTGAAGGAAGCCCGCTCACCGGCCGTCGTACGGGCCAGGGCGAGGAAGTCGTCCGGGGCGAGTTCGGCGTGGTGGGCGAGGAGCTTCAGCACGGGGACGCCGGTGCCGGGCGCCTCCTCGTGCAGCAGCTTCTCGGCGACGGCGACCGAGGCGCACGGGTCCAGGTGGAACGGCGGGTAGTCCGGTTCGTAGTGGATGCCGGTGGCCAGCTCGACGGCGAAGGTGGTGCCGGGGGCGGCGGCGCGCAGCGAGTGGACCACGTCGAGGGCGATGGCACGCTCCAGCGGCCGGACCTCGACCAGCTCGCCGCCGGCGTGCAGATCGGCGACCGCCGCGCCGTTGGCGCAGATCGCCAGGCCGTGGCCGTGCACATGGTCGCTGACGACATCCATCCAGCGGGCCGGGCGCCCGGTGACGAAGAAGACCTCGATACCGGCCTCCTCGGCAGCGGCGAGCGCGGCGACCGTACGGTCGGAGACCGTCTTGTCGTCGCGGAGCAGGGTGCCGTCCAGGTCGGTGGCGATCAGCCGGATAGCGGCAGGCGAAGGCGAGTCGGTAGCTGAGGTCACCGGGCCATTCTCGCGCACGAGGGTGCACGGGCGTGCGGAGGGGCGCACATCTGAGGATGCGCGCCCCTGACCAGGCGAACATGCCTGGCGCATATGCCACCGGTCCCGGCGGCGGGTGGGTCAGTGGCCGAGCTGGGCCAGAGCCTCGGTGGCGATGCGCTCGAAGACCTTCTCGTCCGCCGCGAAGTCGGAGTCGGGGATCGGCAGGTGAACGACGATCTCCGTGAAGCCCAGCGCGAAGTGGGTGCCCGCGAAGTCGACGAAGGCGTCGAGGGACTGCAGCGGGCGGTCCGGGGTGAAGCCGGTGAGGAGGATCTTGTCCAGCTCGGCGACATCCCGGCCGATGGACTCGCAGGCCGTGCCCAGCTTGGTGAGCTGTCCCCGGATGGCCTCCACGGACTGTTCCGGGGTGCCCGTCTCGTACAGCTTCGGGTCGCCCGTGGTGACCCAGGCCTGGCCGTACCGGGCGGCGAGCTTCATTCCGCGCGGGCCGGTGGCGGCCACCGCGAACGGCAGCCGGGGCCGCTGCACACAGCCGGGGATGTTCCGCGCCTCGTTCGCCGAGTAGAACCTGCCCTCGTGCGTCACCGAGGGCTCACGCAGCAGCTGGTCGAGCAGCGGTACGAACTCGTCGAAGTGGTCGGCCCGTTCGCGCGGCGTCCACGGCTCCTCGTCGCTCCGGCGCAGTGTCGTGGCGTCGAAGCCGTTGCCGCCGGCGCCGATGCCGAGGGTGAGGCGCCCGTCGGAGACGTCGTCGAGCGTGATGAGGTCCTTGGCGAGCGTGACGGGGTGCCGGAAGTTGGGGGAGGTGACGAGGGTGCCCAGGCGCAGTCGGCGGGTGGCGGCGGCCGCGGCGGTGAGGGTCGGTACCGCACCGAACCAGGGGCCGTCGCGGAAGGTCCGCCAGGCCAGGTGGTCGTAGGTGTAGGCGGCGTGGAACCCGAGGTCTTCGGCCCGCTGCCAGATCTTCTGTCCTTCGGCCCACCGGTGGATGGGGAGGATCACCGTGCTCAGACGCATGACCCCGACGATACGCGCGCTTCCCGCTGCCACGGATATGCCGACGGAGCAGATTGCAGGAAGCCACGCCGCCGTCGCGGATGGGGGCCGCTACCGTGGAGTCATGGGCACGCTGGGCAGGACCGAGCTCGAGGCCATGATCGAAGAGGCGACTGTCGACGCCTACAGCGACGACGAGCAGCTGACCGGTTTGTTCACCATGCTTGAGGAGTGCCTCGGCCTGCCCTTCACCACCGCGGTTCTCGGCGTCGAGGTGACTGTGCACGGCGTCGACCTCACACCCGGCGGCAGGATCGTCGCCCTGTGCTCCCGGGGCCGCGTCCGGCAGTCGATCGGCATCCTGGAGCTGCCGTTGCCCAGCCCGGCGCCCGAGGGGGCGGAATGGATCGAGGCGTACCGTCACTGGGCCGGTTGAGGCCGGGCACCTCCCACTTCACGCGGAACTGGCTCGTACGAAAGGGCTGAACGTGGCTGAGGCCGCACGAGGCACGCATCAGGGTGCCGGTGAACCGTCGCCGGCCGATCTCATCGAGCACAGCGCCGAGTTGAAAGGGGATCTGGTCGCCTTCGCTCAGAGCGCCCGCTTCGACCGGTGGCTGACGCCCCTCCTGCTGGATGCCGCTGGGCCTGCAAGACAGCTGGACGAGGGTGAGGCCATCCGGATCACCGACCACTTCATCCTGCGGTATCGGCTGCCGGACGGTTCGACCGTGGTGGACCGGTTCGTCGCCGGACGGAAGGACTTGACCGCGGCCGACCGGGAGATGCTGCTCGGCTGGCGTGACCCGGTCGAGGGCATCTTCGAGATCCAGCGCAAGGACGGGGATGCCGTCGTCCTGCTGAACCTTGTCGACGACCTGGAGTACCGCACGTACTCGAATGTCGGGCCGGCGGCGTTCCGCGGAGTGTCCAAGGGAGGATTCCTCCACACCTGCCTGGTACCCGTCCACTCGGGCGACGGGGCGTGGCTGGTGTCCGGGGCGATGTCGTACTACCCCAGGTCCAGTGCCACCGACATCGCACAGGCGGCGCTCGAACTGGCCACCGGCCAACCCGAGCTGGTCTTCCGCAACCCCGAGAAGATCGAGCAGGGGTGGCAGCGGATGCGGGAGGACCGGGCCGCGTTCGTAGAGTTCTGCGGCAGCGACGAGCTGGTCCTTCCGCCTGCCGAAGCCGAGGACCTCCTCAACGCCTACTATCGCCACCGTCAGGAGGCCGCCGTCGCCGCACAGCCCGGCCGTGCCCCGCGCAGGCGGCTCCCCCGCCTGGACCTGCCCTTCTTCGAACTTCCGCCGGAACTGGCGGACTCGGACACCATCGGTGTCATCTACGACCAGATCGACGGGCTCAACTTCTACGCCGACTACGGGATGCTGCGGGACCTCTTCGCGGACCCCGCCCTCACGGGACGCGGGCGACACCAGGATCTGCTGCGCACGTACCTGCGTGAGGAGTCGATCGCGCCATTGCCGATCCGCCGTCTGGCCGCCGCTCACCCGGAGACCGCTGACGAGGTGTTCCGGAAGCTCCTGCGGAAACCCGGCTTCACCTGGAGCGAGCATGGTGAGACGCTGCTGCGCCGACGCAAGTCCTGGTACTACGAGAACGAGCCCCGTCCGGGCGTTTCCGTCATCGGCGACCGCCTCAGCAGGCTCGCTGCCGGCAGCCGGTAGTCACCGTGAAGCGTCGACGGTTCAATAAGTCATGTACTCCACTTCCCCTGTGGACACGCCCCGCCCCGGCAAGACCCGAGTCACCAGCGTCTCCCTGCGCGCCGAGACCCTGGAGGCAATCCGCGCACGCGCCGGCAAGCAAGGCGTCTCCTCCTGTATCGAGGAGGCCGTACAGCGGCAGCTCTGCGCGAGGCCATCGACGAGTACATCGCCACCGCTGAAGCGGAACACGGCCCTGTCGGCGGGACTCTCGTTCTCGACAGCGAGGCCCTCTCCAAGCTCTCCCGTCGGCACCGTGACATGACCGTATGGCCGGAAGTCGCCCGCAGACTGGACCTGCTCGTCGTGACGAGCGCCGCCACGCTGGTGGAGGCACGCGACCCGAAGGTGCCGCAGGCTGCGTTCGACCATGCCGTTTCCCTGGCCAAGGTGCGCCCCGTCACGGAGGAGATCGCACATGCGGCAAGCAGACCGCTCGCCGCAGAAAGCCTGCACGGTCAGAAGTGCGCCATCGATGCGATGCTCGCGGCCACAGCCACAGCCACAGCCACAGCCACAGCCACAGCCACAGCCACGGCCACGGCTCACGTGGAGCACGGCGACGTCACTGTCATCACGAGCGACACGGATGACCTGCGCCGACTGTGCCACCCTCGTATCGTCGTCGAGCCGATCCGAGTGCGTGGCGGCGGTCGCGGCGGTGGGGGTCGGTACCGCACCGAACCAGGGGCCGTCGCGGAAGGTCCGCCGGGCCAGGGGCCGTAAACCGGTGGGCCCGCTCCACGTGGGCGTGCGACTCCTCGGCGGGACGGAACACCGGAGGGGGCGCGGGTCGGGGGACCGGACCGGGCACCGGCCCGACCGGGCGGCCGAGTCGCTGGTCAGTCGCGGAACCGCAGGAACGCGGGCGGCACGGCAGCGGTGAGCCAGACGCCGTTGGCGCTGACGTAGAAGGTGTGGCCCGCGTGGTGCATCGCGCCCGCGTCCACGGACAGGACGACGGGCCGGCCGCGCCGGGCGCCGACCCTGGTCGCCGTCTCGCGGTCGGGCGAGAGATGGACGTGCGTGCGGTCCATGGGCCGCAGCCCCTCGCTCCGGATCGAGTCCAGCGCGCGGCCCACCGTGCCGTGGTAGAGGTACGCCGGCGGTTCGGCCGGCGGCAGGTCGAGATCCACCGGGACGGTATGGCCCTGGCTCGCGCGGATCCGGTCGTTCTCGACGGCGAAGCGCTGCTTGTCGTTGACGGCGACGACATGGTCGAGCTCGGCTCGGGTGAGGGGGAAGTTGCTGCGGGCCACGGCCCGCAGCAGCGTGTCGATGGGCACCCAGCCGTTGGCGTCGAGCGCGATGCCGATCCGCTCCGGCTGATGCCGCAGGTGTTTCGAAAGGTACTTGGACACCTTGACGGTGCGTCTTTCATCCATACCGGCAGGGTGCCAGTGAGGGTCTTCCCGGTGCATGCGGGTTTCGCTCACGAGGTGCCGAAGTAGTTCTCCTCCACAGGTTTGATCCACAGTCAGTTCGACTTATCCACAGGCTAATTGGCGATTCTGTGGACAAGTCAAAGCGAAATCAATCATTTTGGTCAACTTGCTCCACTTTACCGTTAGGTGAAACAAGTGCATCCAATGTCCTTGATTGCACCTCGCGTTCGGCGGCTGCCGCGACGAAGGCGGAGACGTTCTCCGCGCCAACCAGCTGTCGGACAGCCCGGATCGTGCTCGGCGGCAGATCCACTCCGTGTGCCGTGAGTGACGGGGGATCCACACCGATGGGCGTGTCCGCGCCGAGGTGATGATGCAGATGACGGGTGGCGAACGTCCTCATCGCACGGGCCAGTTCGGCGTCCACCGTCTGCTGGGCGAGCGGACGTAGTCTGCGCACCATGGCGGCAGCCTCGGCCGCGTCCGAATCGGTCGGCGGCCGATGGCCGAGGTAGCGGGCGAAGACATGCTCGGTGGTGAACTCCAGGAAACGCGAGGCGATCTGCTCGACCTGACCGCGAAGTTCCCTCAGATGCCCGGAGATTGCGCTGAGCGGCACGCCCGCCGCGTGCAACTCGACCGCCACGGCCAGCTCCTGGGGGCTCGGCACCAGGAATTCGTCGTCCCTGCCCGGAATGCGTTCGAGTACGCCGAGGTCCACCGCCTCGGCGACCGCCTCGTCGTCCGAGGTCCCGCCGAACTTGAGGTTCAGCTCGTCCCGGGTGATCCGGTCGGCCTGTTCGTCCGTCCAGGGGCCGTGCACCTCGGCGACGAGCCCGAGCACTCCGCCCAGCCCACGACCGGTGTCCCAGGCGTCCAGGAGCTCCTTGATGCTGGCCAGGGTGTAACCGCGATCCAGCAGATCGGCGATCTGCCGGAGCCGGGAGAGATGGGTGTCCCGGTACACATTGGCCCGGCCGCGCCGCTCCGGTGTCGGCAGCAGGCCGCGGTCCTGGTAGGCGCGGATCGTGCGGACGGTGGCCCCGCTCGCGTGCGCCAGGTCCTCGATCCGGTACTCGGCGGCGGCCTGCCGGTCCGTCGCCGCCGACGACCGCCCGGGGCCGTTCACAGCGGCGGCTTCAGCCGGGCGATCCCCCGTAGCGCGCCGGGGCTGAACCGGGACAGGAGGCGGGCCCCGCGGGCCTCCGGTGTCACCGGCACGACGGCCTGGTTGCGCACCACCGCCTTGAGGATCGCGTCGGCGACCCGCTCCGGCGGGTAGTTGCGGAGCCCGTACAGCCGGCTGGTCCGCTTGCGCAGACGCTTCTCCTCCGCGGCGTCGGCACCGGCGAAGTGCGTCGTCGCGGTGATGTTCGTGTTGACGATGCCGGGACAGATGGCGCTGACCCCGATCGACCGCTCGGCGAACTCGGCCCGCAGGCATTCGCTGAGCATCAGCACCGCCGCCTTGGAAGTGCTGTACGCGGGCAGCGCCCGGGACGGCTGATAGGCGGCGGCGGAAGCCGTGTTGACGATATGGCCGCCCTGGCCGCGCTCGGCCATCTGCCTGCCGAAGATCCGGCAGCCGTGGATGACCCCCCACAGATTGACGTCGAGGACGTTCTTCCAGTCCTCGCTCGTGGTGTCCAGGAAGGAGCCGGACAGGCCGATCCCGGCGTTGTTGACCAGGACGTCGACGATTCCGTACTCGGCGGCGACCTTCTCGGCGAGCTTCTCCATCGCCTGCTCGTCGCTGACGTCGACCGCCTCGCCCCAGGCGGCCGGGGCACCGATCAGCCGGGCCATCTCGGCCGTCCTGGCGGCTCCCTCCGCGTCCCGGTCCACGGCCACCACCCGGGCACCCGCCTCGGCGAACGCGAAAGCGGTGGCCCGGCCGATGCCGCCGGCCGCGCCCGTCACGAGGACCAGCCGGCCGCCGAACCTGTCCGCGTACGCCCCGGTCGGCGCGGTGTCCTGCACCGGGCCGCCGTTCTCCTTGGCCGCCTCGTTCGCGGCGACGAACTCGCTTGTCCAGGCGGCGAGCTGGTCCGGCCTGGTGCGCGGCACCCAGTGCTTGCCGTCCAGCGACCTGCGTACCAACTGGGGTGCCCACAGCTCCAGTTGGTCGTACAGCTTCTCCGAGAGGAAGATGTCGCCGGTCGGTGTGATCAGTTGGACCGGCACATGCGCGTAGGCGTCGGTGCGCGGTCGGCTCAGCCGGGCGCGGACGTTGTCGCGGTAGAGCCAGGCGCCGTGCGCCGCGTCGTCGGGCAGCGAGGCTGTCGGGTAGTCGCCCGCCGGTACCTTCTCCAGCCGCTGGAGTATCCGCGGCCACTGCTTGCCGAGCGGGCCGCGCCAGGCGAGCTCGGGCAGGACCGGCGTATGCAGCATGTAGACGTACCAGGACTTGGCGCCCTGGCCGAGCAGCTGGCCGACCCGGCGCGGGGTGGGCCGGGCCATCCGCTGCTTGATCCAGTGCCCGAAGTGGTCCAGGGAAGGGCCGGACATCGAGGTGAACGAGGCGATCCGGCCCTCGGTCCGCTTGACCGTGACGAACTCCCAGGCCTGGACCGACCCCCAGTCGTGCCCGACGAGATGCACCGGCCGGTCCGGACTCACCGCATCGGCGACGGCCAGGAAGTCGTCGGTGAGCTTCTCCAGGGTGAAGCCGCCGCGCAGGGGCTTCGGGGCCGTGGACCGGCCGTGCCCGCGCACGTCGTACAGCACGACGTGCCACTGTTCGGCCAGCCGGCGCGCCACGTCCGTCCAGACTTCCTTGCTGTCCGGGTAGCCGTGCACCAGGACGACCGTCGGCCGTCCCTCCTCGCCCAACTCGGCGACACACAGCTCGATTCCGCCCGTACGCACCCGGCGTTCGCGCGCCCCCGGCAGGCTCTGCAGATTCATGCCGCCACCCTTTCCTCGGCCCAGCGCCGCACATGCGGAAGATCGTCGTCCAGCCAGAAGGCGCTCTGCTCGGGGTCCTTGGAGTCGGTGACCACCAGGATCTCCTCGAACTTGGCACCCGTACCGCGGAATCCGAGATGGGGCTCGACCGCCCACAGACCGGGCTGCGGCGGATGGTCGGAGAAGCGGTACGGACTCCACAGCGGCGACCAGCCGTCCCGGTGTCCGTGCAACGCGTCGCTCATCAGCCCCTTGAGGGACTGGGTGCCGAAGCCGAACACATGGGGGGACCAGCGGCGTTCGGTGACGCGGTCGACCTTGTGGGCGATGACACCGAAGGGATAGGCGCGGTGCCTGTTGGCGTACCCCTGCCTGATCATCAGGCGTTCGACGTCCTCGTATATCTCGCGCAGCGAACGCCGCTCGCGCACCTCGCGCAGTATCAGCTCGCGGTGGGCCTCCAGATCGGCCAGCAGCTTGTCGTGCAGGGGGTTGAGCCCGAGACAGCCGGAGTAGCCGATGTCGGCCGTGAAGCCCTTGTACACCGGAGCCATGTCGAGGATGAAGGGCATCCCCGGCTCCAGCTTCCGGTTGGTCGGGAAGAACTGCAGGGGAACCTTGAAGCCGGCGAAGGCCGTGCGGTCCCCGAACCAGGCGAAGGGGAGATGGAACCAGTCCCGCACACCGCGCTCGCGCAGCCAGTCGCGCTGCATACGGGCCGCCTCGCGCTCGGTCACCCCGGGCCGGAGCCGGCCCGCGACCGCCTCCGCGCAGGCGTACGCGAGGCTTTGCACCTCTCTGAACCCCCGCAGCTCCGGGGCCTTTTCGTCCTTCACTGCCGAGGCCATGCCACCGTCCGTTCCCTGCCGTGTGCGGTACGTGCCCGTAACGTGACACTGATGAATGTGACAATGTCCGGCGACTACGTCAAGAGGTGTGCGGAGGCCTGTGGACAACTCGGTCGGGCCTGCCCCCGGCCGCGGGACTCATCCCTCGTGGTGGCCCCCTACGGGTCCGTACATCTGGAGTCGGATACCGATCCAGCCGCCAGGGCTGACGACTGATGTGGCGCGCGCCACTACCTTCGGATTGTGACTGTGATCGCGACCGAAAGCCTGAGCAAGCGGTTCCCCCGGGTGACCGCGCTTGACCGGCTCTCCTTGGACATCGGCCCCGGTGTGACCGGCCTGGTGGGTTCCAACGGAGCCGGCAAGTCCACATTGATCAAGATCCTGCTGGGTCTGTCCCCCGCCACCGAAGGCCGGGCCGCCGTGCTCGGGCTCGACGTCGCCACCAGTGGTGCCGCCATCCGGGAACGGGTCGGCTACATGCCCGAGCACGACTGCCTGCCACCGGACGTCTCGGCCACCGAGTTCGTCGTCCACATGGCACGGATGTCCGGACTGCCGCCGACGGCAGCGCGCGAGCGCACCGCCGACACGCTCCGGCACGTGGGTCTCTACGAGGAGCGCTACCGCCCCATCGGCGGCTACTCGACCGGCATGAAGCAGCGCGTGAAGCTGGCGCAGGCGCTGGTCCACGACCCGCAGCTGGTCCTGCTCGACGAGCCGACCAACGGCCTCGACCCGGTCGGCCGCGACGAGATGCTCGGGCTGATCCGCCGCGTCCACACCGACTTCGGCATCTCGGTCCTGGTCACCTCGCACCTCCTGGGCGAGCTGGAACGCACCTGCGACCATGTCGTCGTCATCGACGGCGGCACGCTCCTGCGCTCCAGCTCCACCAGCGACTTCACCCAGACCACCACGACCCTCGCGGTCGAGGTCACCGACAGCGACACCCACCCGGACGGCACCGACGCACTGCGCCAGGTCCTCACCCGGGCCGGCGTGAAGTTCATCGGCCATGACGGTCTCGATGCGCAGGGGCTGCCCGGCGCGGGCCACATCCTGCTGGTCGAGGCGACCGGCGACGAGACGTACGACATCGTGCGCGACGGCGTCGCCGGGCTCGGGCTCGGCCTCGTACGGATGGAGCAGCGGCGCCATCACATCGCCGAGGTCTTCCGTACCGAAGAGGCACCCGCGTCCGCACTCGCGGCGCAGAGCGTGCCCGCGACCGCGGAACGCCTGACAGCAGAAGGGGAGCGGTCGTGATGAGTACCGAGACCGGGACCGTGACCGGGAGCGAGACCTCCCGCATCCACAACATCGGGTACCGCTCCTACGACGGCCAGCGGCTGGGCCGTGGCTATGCGCGGCGCTCGCTCTACTCGCAGTCCCTGCGCGGTGCTTTCGGACTCGGCCGTTCCGCCAAGTCCAAGGTGCTGCCGATGCTGCTCTTCGGCGTGATGTGCATGATCGCGGCGATTATCGTCGCCGTCGCCATCGCCACCCCCGGATCGACGGCCCTGCCGATCAAGTACACCGCCTTCGCGATCTATCTCCAGGCCGTGATCGGCCTCTTCCTTGCCGCGCAGGCACCGCAGTCGGTCTCCCGGGACCTGCGTTTCAAGAGCGTGCCGCTGTACTTCTCGCGGCCGATCGAACGGGTCGACTACGTCGTGGCCAAGCTGGCGGCCATGGCGACCGCGCTCTTCATTCTCACCGGGGCGCCGCTCGTCATCCTCTATGCGGGCGCGCTGCTCGGGAAGTTCGACTTCGCCGACCAGACCAAGGGATTCGGACAGGGACTGGTCTCGGTGGCGCTGCTCTCCGTGCTCTTCGCCGCGCTGGGCCTGGTGATGGCCGCGCTGACACCGCGCCGCGGCTTCGGTGTCGCCGCGGTGATCGCCGTACTGACCATCACCTACGGCGCGGTCTCCACGGTCCAGGCCATCGCCTGGCAGACGGGCTCCGCCGGGGCGATCGAGTGGCTGGGGCTCTTCTCCCCCATCACGCTGATCGGCGGCCTGCAGACCGCGTTCCTCGGGGCCAACTCGGCCTTCCCCGGAGGGGCGGCCCCGGATGCCGGGGTCGGTGCGGTCTATCTGATCGTTGTTCTCGCGCTCGTCGCCGGCTCGTACGCCGTACTGATGCGCCGCTACCGGAGGGTCGGGCTGTGACCACCATCGAGATCGACCACACCTCGCGCTGGTTCGGCAATGTGGTCGCCGTCAACGACGTGAGCATGACGGTGGGGCCGGGCGTCACCGGTCTGCTCGGGCCGAACGGCGCCGGAAAGTCCACTCTGATCAACATGATGGCCGGCTTCCTCGCCCCGTCGACGGGCGCGGTCACGCTGGACGGCAGGGCGATCTGGCGCAACGAAGCCGTGTACAAGGAGATCGGGATCGTGCCGGAGCGGGAGGGCATGTACGACTTCCTGACCGGCCGCGAGTTCGTCGTCGCCAACGCGGAGCTCCAGGGGCTCGGCGACGCGGAGGCGCGGAAGGCGCTGGCCACGGTCGAGATGGAGTACGCGCAGGACCGCAAGATCTCGACGTACAGCAAGGGCATGCGCCAGCGCGTGAAGATGGCGTCCGCCCTGGTCCATGAACCGTCCGTGCTGCTGCTGGACGAGCCGTTCAACGGCATGGACCCGCGCCAGCGGATGCAGCTGATGGAACTGCTGCGACGGATGGGTGCAGAGGGCCGTACGGTGCTCTTCTCCTCCCACATCCTCGAAGAGGTGGAGCAACTCGCCTCCCACATCGAGGTGATCGTGGCAGGACGGCACGCGGCGTCCGGCGACTTCCGCAGGATCCGCCGTCTGATGACGGACCGCCCGCACCGCTATCTCGTACGGTCCAGCGACGACCGCGCCCTCGCCGCCGCGCTGATCGCAGACCCGTCGACGGCCGGTATCGAGGTGGACCTGGGCGAACGGGCCCTGCGTATCCAGGCGGTCGACTTCGGACGCTTCACCGAGCTGCTGCCGAAGGTCGCACGTGAGCACGGAATTCGTCTTCTGACCGTTTCGCCGTCCGACGAGTCCCTTGAATCGGTCTTTTCCTATCTCGTAGCGGCCTGAGTAGTGGCCTGAAAGGAGCTGTGAAGCGTCATGTACGACCCCACAGTCGCCCGGCTCACCTACCGGGCCCTGCTCGGCCGGCGCCGGGCCGCCATCCTGTTCGTCCTGCCGGCGCTGCTGGTGGTCATCGCCGTCGCGGTGCGGGCGTTCGCCGGGTCCGACGACCAGGTGGCCTCGGACGTGCTGGGCGGCTTCGCCATCGCCACGATGGTGCCGCTGATCGGTGTGATCGCCGGAACCGGGGCCATCGGCCCTGAGATCGACGACGGATCGATCGTCTACCTGCTGGCCAAGCCGGTGAAGCGGCCGACGATCATCTTCACCAAGCTGATCGTGGCCATCGCCGTGACGATGGTCTTCTCCGCGCTGCCCACGCTGGTCGCGGGCCTGATCCTCAACGGCAACGGCCAGCAGATCGCGGTGGCCTACACCATCGCGGCACTGGTCGCCTCGATCGCGTACAGCGCGCTGTTCCTGCTGCTGGGCACCGTCAGCCGGCACGCGGTCGTCTTCGGCCTCGTCTACGCGCTGGTGTGGGAGGCCCTGTTCGGCACCCTGGTGCCCGGGGCGCGCACGCTCAGCGTCCAGCAGTGGTCCCTCGCGGTCGCCGAGAAGGTCGGCGGGGCGGGCGCGATCACCTCCGACGTCGGACTGCCGGCCGCGACGGTCCTGCTGGCCGCGGTCACGGTGGTGGCGACCTGGTACGCGGGCCAGAAGCTGCGCACGCTGAAGCTGGCCGGGGAGGAGTGACCGGGGGTCTGCCTCCCGGCGCAGCCACCCGAGTGCTCCGTTCCTGATCTCTCCGGAACTCGTCAACCCTCGCCTCCTGGGCGGGGGTTGACGCATTTCGGACAGTCGTACGCGTAACTGTATGGTTATCGGTTCGTTGGGCAGGGTGCGTGGAGGCAACTGGGATCTGTGGCGTCGTAGCTTTCGTGAAACAGGGATTGCCGATGCCGGCGAGGGAGTACCCGCCGGGTCGGTCATTGAGTGAGTGGCAACCGTGAGCGTCCTCCGCCCCTCGAAGCCCGGGACAGGGCTGCCCGTCGTCGGTTTCACGATCGGAAGGCATGTCCATGCCCATAGAAGTCGCCCTGCTCGAATCGCGTGCGCTGCGCGTGGAGCAGATGGAGCGCGTCGATGTCCTCGACAAGGTCAAGAGCCTTGTCATGCTCCCGGACGGAATTCACCTTCGCACAGAGGATGTGGCTCGTTACTTCGAAGTATCCACAACCGCCGTCAGGAGGCTTACCGACCGCCATCAGAACGAGTTGGTGGAGAACGGGATGCAGGTGCTGCGCGGCGCTGACCTGCGCTCCTTCCATAGCGACATGATGTCGCTATGGGCGGGGGTGGTGCCGGAAAGTTATCCACAGGCAGCGACGCGGCTCCGCGTCCACACCCGCAGGACCGTCCTCAACGTCGCGATGCTTCTTCGCGACAGCGACATCGCCCGATGCGTCCGTACGTATCTGCTCGACGCCGAGCAGGACCTGCGCGCGGGGTACGCCTCCCTCGAACACCGCGTCACCCGGGTGGAGAGCTGCCTCGCCGGAGTCGGCACCGCGCTTCAGGAGCTCGGGCCCGTCCTCAACCGGATGTCGCACCGGCTCGACAGCCTCGACCGGAGGCTGGACGTCACGCATCAGGTCGTCGGCGCCATGAGTGTGCGACTGGGCCACATGTCCGAGGACATCGTCCGTATCGACGGCAGGATGGCTCAACTCGCCCGCAACCTGAAGGATCTGAGCCGCCGCAACAGCAAGCAGCGCTGATCCGGCAGGAGTTCTCGGCCTTCCGGCGCCGCCCGGAGAAGAGCACCGCCCCGAAAACGGGTGGCGTCGAAAGGCCGTCCCCGGCACAGTGATGGGGACGGCACCCGCCGACACGCACACCACAGGCCGGGAGAGGAGCGCGACGATGACCGAGAGTCCGAGTCCGTCGAGTTCCCCGCAGGGCGGACCCGAGCCGGCGCCGGAGTAGTCACCGACGACTCCGCCCTGCCGCTCGGAGCGGAACGCCCGGGGCGGCCCTGTCTGCGCATCGCGCGGCCGCCCACCCGGAGGATTGGCCGAGTGGTAAGGCAGCGGCTTGCTAAGCCGTCGTCGGGGCCGTGAACCCCGCGCGCGTTCGATCCGCGCATCCTCCGCCGCAGCAGGGCCGCGTACCGGTACGCGGCCCCGATCCACGCACCTAGGGCTGGAGCAGCTGTTCCAGCACCACAGCGATGCCGTCGTCCTCGTTGGACGCGGTGATCTCCTGGGCCACGGCCTTCAGGTCCTCGTGCGCGTTGGCCATCGCCACGCCCCGACGGGCCCAGGCGAACATCGGGATGTCGTTCGGCATGTCGCCGAAGGCCAGGGTGTCCGCGGCCTTCACGCCCAGCCGGCGCGCGGCCAGCGAGAGCCCGGTCGCCTTGCTCAGCCCCAGCGGCAGGATCTCCACCACACCCGGACCGGCCATGACCACGTCCACGAGGTTGCCGACGGCCGCGCGCGCGGCCTTCGCCAGAGCGTCGTCGTCCAGATCGGGATGCTGGATGTAGACCTTGTTCAGGGGCGCGGACCACAGCTCGGCCGGGTCCTCCACGAAGACGGCCGGAAGCGGACCTTCCTGTACCCGGTAGCCGGGGCCGACCATCACTTCGCCGTCGAGCCCGTCGCGGCTCGCCGCCAGGGCCAGCGGACCGACCTCGGCCTCGACCTTGGACAGCGCGAGACCGGCCAGCTGCCGGTCCAGCGTCAGCGAGGTCAGCAGCTTGCGCTCGCCCGCGTGGTAGACCTGCGCGCCCTGGCCGCAGACGGCGAGCCCTTCGTAGCCCAGGTCGTCCAGGATGTGGCGGGTCCAGGGGACCGCGCGCCCGGTGACGATGATGTGCGCGGCACCGGCCGCGGTGACCGCGGCCAGTGCCTCACGGGTGCGCTCGGAGACCGTGTCGTCGTTACGCAGCAGCGTGCCGTCGAGATCGGTCGCGACGAGCTTGTACGGAAAGGTCACTTGGCGACCGGCTCCAGAACCTCGCGCCCGCCCAGATACGGCCGGAGCACCTCGGGCACCCGTACCGAACCGTCGGCCAGCTGGTGGTTCTCCAGAATCGCCACGATCGTGCGCGGTACGGCGCAGAGCGTGCCGTTCAGCGTGGACAGCGGCTGGAGCACCTTCTTGCCGTCGCGGGTGTCGCGCATCCGGACGGACAGGCGGCGGGCCTGGAATCCGTTGCAGTTCGACGCGGACGTCAGCTCGCGGTACTTGCCCTGCGTCGGGATCCACGCCTCGCAGTCGAACTTCCGGGAGGCCGAGGCGCCCAGGTCGCCGGTGGCGACGTCGATCACCTGGAAGGGCAGCTCAAGAGCGGTGAGCCACTGCTTCTCCCAGTCGAGGAGCCTGCGGTGCTCCGCCTCGGCGTCCGCCGGGTCGACGTACGAGAACATCTCGACCTTGTCGAACTGGTGCACCCGGAAGATGCCCCGGGTGTCCTTGCCGTACGTACCGGCCTCACGGCGGTAGCAGGGCGAGAAGCCCGCGTAGCGCAGCGGCAGCTTCTCGGCGTCGATGATCTCGTCCATGTGGTACGCGGCGAGCGGGACCTCGGAGGTGCCGACCAGGTAGTAGTCGTCCTTCTCCAGGTGGTACACGTTCTCCGCGGCCTGGCCGAGGAATCCGGTGCCTTCCATGGCGCGCGGGCGGACCAGCGCCGGTGTCAGCATCGGGATGAAGCCGGCCTCGCCGGCCTGCGCGATCGCGGCGTTGACGAGGGCCAGCTCCAGCAGCGCGCCGACACCCGTCAGGTAGTAGAAGCGCGAGCCGGAGACCTTGGCGCCACGCTCCATGTCGATGGCACCGAGCTTCTCGCCGAGCTCCAGGTGGTCCTTGGGCTCGAAGCCCTCGGCCCCGAAGTCACGGATCGTTCCGTGTGTCTCCAGGACGACGAAGTCCTCCTCGCCGCCGACCGGCACGTCCTCGTGGACGATGTTGCCGATCTGGAGCATCAGGCGCTTGGCCTCGGCGTCGGCCTCGTCCTGTGCGGCGTCGGCGGCCTTGACGTCGGCCTTCAGCTGCTCGGCCTTCTTGAGCAGCTCGGCGCGCTCGTCGGGCGAGGCCTTGGGGATGAGCTTGCCGAGCGCTTTCTGCTCGGAGCGGAGTTCGTCGAAGCGGACACCGGACGACCTGCGCCGCTCGTCGGCGGAGAGAAGGGCGTCGACGAGTTCGACGTCCTCTCCACGGGCGCGCTGGGAGGCGCGAACACGGTCGGGGTCCTCACGGAGCAGGCGAAGGTCAATCACCCCTCCAGGCTACCGGTGTGCACTTCCCCCGCTCGAACCGATATTGCCGAGCGTGTCACTTTGCCCTAATTGCCTGAATTGGCAATGCTGAGGGAGATTGTGCGGCCGGGGTGGATCCCGATCGTCAATAAAAAGAGCCTACTCGCCTAAATGGGGCAGAAGGCTTCACTCGTCTTGACGTATCCCCCTTGCCTGGAGGGGCAGTTGATCGTTGCTTGTCCACAGGCTCCCGAGCTTCCGAAAGTTATCCACAGGGTGTGAAGAAGATCTGTGGATGCCGGAGGGTGCCATTCCGAAAGCTGCGTGATGGCTCGCGGATTTCCCGTTCAAACCCACTTCAGACGCTCGTTCGGGTGGGAATTTCCCGTCCTAAAGAGTTGATCAATGGAATTGGGGCGACACGGGGCGCCTCGGGTGACCTGCCGGCCTGTGGACGCATCTGGGCCGACTGGAGCAATTTGTCGACCATGTCGCTTGAGGGTGTCGACTTGTCCCCAGGTCGAGAACCATCCCTGTGGATAACTTTGTGGATGCCAAAAATCGGCAGATAGCACCGGCGGCGACGCGTTGGGCATCGACGGCGTGGGCGGCGACGGCGTTGGGCTTCGACGGCGCGCTGAGACCCGGGAGGAGGCCGATTCGCTCCCGTCCCGCAGGACCGAAGTCCTGTCAGCTCCTCGCGTCCCCGGTTCCCGATTCCGTCAGCCTCGGCCGTCCAGGTTCCTGGCCAGCCAGTCGGAGGCCTCCGTGAACGCGGTGTCCGACGTTCCCGCACGCAGCGGCCGCACGTCCTGCAAGGCCACGCCTGCCCGCGGGTACGAACCCAGGAAGCGCACCTTCGGGCAGATCCGCTTCAGCCCCATCAGCGCCTCGCCGACCCGGCGGTCCGCGATGTGCCCCTCGGCGTCCACCGCGAAGCAGTAGTTGCCGATGCCGGCCCCCGTCGGCCGCGACTGGATCAGCATCAGGTTCACCCCGCGCACCGCGAACTCCTGGAGCAGTTCGAGCAGGGCACCGGGGTGGTCCTCGCCCAGCCAGATGACCACCGACGTCTTGTCCGCGCCCGTCGGCGCCGCCGGCCGGGCGGGGCGGCCCACCAGGACGAAGCGGGTCTGCGCGTTCACCGCGTCATGGATCTCGGTCACCAGCGGTTCGAGGCCGTACGTGGCCGCCGCGAACTCACCGGCGAAGGCGGCGTCGTACCGGCCCTCCTGCACCAGCCGGGCGCCGTCCGCGTTGGAGGCCGCCGACTCCCACACGGCGTCCGGGAGGTGGGCGGCCAGCCAGTTGCGCACCTGCGGCTGTGCGGCCGGGTGCGCGGTGACCGACTTGATGTCGGACAGCTTGGTACCGGGCCGCACCAGCAGCGCGAAGGTGATGGAGAGCAGCACCTCGCGGTAGATCATCAGCGGCTCGCCGGTGGTCAGCTCGTCGAGCGTCGCGGTGATGCCGCCCTCGACGGAGTTCTCGATCGGCACGAGCGCCGCCGCGGCGGCCCCGCTGCGTACCGCGTCCAGAGCGGCCGGTACGGAGACCATCGGGACGAGTTCGCGGGTGGCGGCTTCCGGGAGCGTACGGAGGGCGACCTCGGTGAAGGTGCCTTCGGGGCCGAGATAGGCGTAGCGCGTGGCGGACATACCGTCACCCTAATGCGCCCCGGTGGCTCAGGACTCCAGCAGCCGCTGCCCCACGTACTCGCCGTCCGCCGCACCGCCCGGCACCGCGAACAGGCCGCTCGCCTCGTGCCGGATGAACGGGGACAGGGCGTCGCCCCGGTCCAGCTTGCGCTGCACCGGGACGAACCCGCGCAGCGGATCCGCCTGCCAGCAGATGAACAGCAGACCGGCGTCCGGAGTGCCGTCCGCCGAGATGCCGTCGTGGTACGAGAAGGGGCGTCGCAGCATGGCCGCGCCGCTGTTCTTCTCGGGGGAGGAGATCCGGGCGTGGGCGTTGTCCGGGACCAGGAGCTTGCCGTCGGGGCCGGCTCTGTCGAGGTCCAACGCGGTGGTCTCGGTGCCGCCGCTCAGCGGAGCGCCGTCCTTCTTCCGGCGCCCTATGACCTGCTCCTGTCGTTGCACCGGGAGCTTCTCCCAGTCGTCGAGCAGCATCCTGATCCGGCGCACGACCGCGTACGAGCCGCCCGCGAGCCAGCCGTACTTCGCGTCGGTTCCACTGGGGACGAAGATACGGCGCTCGAAGTCGCTCTCGGTCGGTTTCGGGTTGTTGGTGCCGTCGACCTGGCCCATCAGATTGCGGGCGGTCATCGGCCGGGCCGTGGCGCCGGGGGCGCGGTTGAAGCCGTTCATCTGCCAGCGGACCCTGGCGGCGGGGGCGGCCTCCTTCTGCACGGCACGCAGTGCGTGGAAGGCGACGAGCGCGTCGTCCGCGCCGATCTGGACCCAGAGGTCACCGTTGGAGCGCCCGGCGTCGATGTGGTCGGAGGAGAAGGGCGGCAGCGGGTCGAGCCCCGGTGGGCGGTTGCCGGTCAGGCCCGTGCGTTCGAAGAAGGTCCGGCCGAAGCCGAAGGTGACGGTCAGCGAGGACGGTCCGGCATCCAGCGCGATCCCGGTGTCATGGTCCGGACCGTCCGCCGCGCCGTCCCCGGCCGGATCGCCGGCCATCAGGCGCCCGGCCGCGGCCGACCACCGGCGCATCAGGGCAGCGGCTTCCTTGCGTCCGGCACCGGGCACCAGGTCGAAGGCGACGAGATGGCCGCGCGCCTGGAGCGGAGTGGTGATCCCCGGTTGATGTTTCCCGTGAAACATCACCTGGGTGGAGCCGACCGTGGTCAGTGCGGCGGCTTCGTCGGGCCGGGTCGCGGCATAGCCTGTCGCGCCGCCCGCCGCGCCCAGCACCAGCCCGGTCGCACCGGCCGCGCCCGCGCTGCCGATCAGCCGACGCCGGGAGATGCCTCCGCCGCCACGGGCACCGTCGTCCCCGCTGGCCACGTCGTCCCGGGCTCCACCGGCCCGGGTCTTCCTGCTGCTGTCTGTGCTCACGATCCTGCTCAACCGATCTTCACGTTCTTGTCGATGGTCGTCTGATCGATGTCCGAGGTACGGACGGTCAGGGCGACCTTCCAGTTGCCCGGCATCGGGATCTGGACGCCGTCGGCGGTCCAGTGGCCCTCGGTCAGCCGGGCGGGGACGACGGGGAGCGGGCCGATGTCCTTGGACTCCAGCGTGAAGGCGACCTTCACCTCGGGGACGTCCATGGCCTTTCCGTCCGCGCCGTCGATCCAGATGTGGAGCTCATTGGCGCCGGTACCGGCGGGGGTGATCTCCATCCGCACCGTTCCCCTGCCGTTCGTGCCGCCCGTGTCGAAGGGCAGCTTCAAGCTGACCGGGCCTTCGGCCGCCGGGGCGCTCGCCGTCGTCGACGCGCGGGCCGCTTCTTCCTCGGTACGCGCCGGCTCGGTCGAGGTCAGTACGGTCGTCACCGCCAGCAGCGCGACGGCGACTCCCACTTCCGCCAGCACCGACCGGCGGAGCCCGGACCGTTCGGGGTCGGCGTCGCGGATCCGCTTCTTCTGGGCGGTGGCCACGGCGGCCTGCTGCCGGGCGAGTTGAGCCGCCCGCGCGGGGTCCTCGGCCGTGGGCGCCGATGTGCCCGGGGCCTGGGCCTCGTCGGACGCCGCTTCATGGGGCCTCTCACCGTCCCCGGCCCTGGACCCCGTCTCCGCACCGCCCCCGCCCGCGATCAGGCGCGCCGTCCAGCGCCGCGAGAACCAGGCGACCCCGACCAGGACGGCGACGAGCCCCACCTTCACGAGCAGCAGTTGCCCGTATCCGGTGCCGGTGAGCGCGGACCAGGTGCCGACCTGGCGCCAGGACTGATAGATCCCGGTCGCGGTGAGCACGATCACGCTGCCGAACGCGATGCCGGAGAAGCGCCGTACGGCGGTGGCGTCGATGCCGGGGGTCCGGTAGAGCGCGACCAGCAGGGCCGTGAGACCACCGAGCCAGGCGGCGACGGCCAGCAGATGGAGGACGTCGACCGGCATGGCGATACCGGGCTGGATCCCGGTGGAGGCGTGCTCGGCGAGCGCCCATGTACCGGCGATCCCGGCGGCGATCACCGTGCCGCCGATGGCCAGCCCGAAGGTGAGGTCCTTCTTCTCGCGCTCGTCCTCGCGCTTGGCGTAGGCCCCGAAGAGCACGGCGATGAACAGCGCGGATGCGCCGAGCAGCAGCAGCCGGGAGACGAGTGCGGCACCGGGCTTGGTGTCGAGCACGGCCTTCAGTCCGTCGAGGTCGAAGGCGTCCGCGAGCTTCCCCGATCCGGTGTACGGGTTGCGCAGGAGCAGCATGGCCAGGGTGGCGACGGTGAGGGTCATCCAGCCGCGTACGACCAGGCGCTGGAGGGGGCGTGCACCCGCCCCGCGCTGCCAGCAGGCCAGTACGAAGGCGGAGCCGCCGGCCAGCAGGATGAAACCGGCGTACGCGGCGTAGCGCGCGATGTCGTAGAGGGTGCCGACGAGGCCGCCACCGGCCTCGTCCGTCGGGAGTGCCACGGCGGTCTTCGAGGGTGCTCCGACGGAGAAGGTGAAGGCGCCGGACACGGGGTGGCTGTCCGCGGACACGGCCTGCCAGGCGACGGTGTACGTCCCGTCGGGCAGTCCGGCGTGCAGCGAGACACCGTACTTCACGGTGGATCCGCTCTGCAGATCACGGGGCGCGGCGCCGGTGTCGGCGCGTTTGCCGGCGGGATCCAGGATCCGGATGGAGCCGTCGCCGAGGGCGACCTGCTCGGAGAAGGTGAGCGTGACCTCCTTGGGGGCGGTGGCGACCACCGCCCCGTCCTGCGGATCGCTCCCGGTCAGTGCGGCATGCGCGGACGCCGGGCCCGCGCCTCCCAGCAACAGGCCGAACACCATGCCGACGACGGCGGCGAGAAGCGCGGCCGCGGCGAGTGGACGACGTGTCGAGGGAGTGGACGGGGGCGGTCCGAAGTGCGGGGCGGTGGCTGTCATGACGAGTCAGTCCCTCACTGCTTCTTCGGGTTGTGGGTGGTCTCCTTCACGGGAAGGTCGACCTTTATCGGGTCGGCCTTCTCGAAGTGCAGCTCCACGGACACCTTCTCGCCCTGCTTGGGCCGCTGCTTGAGTTTCATGAACATGATGTGGTTCCCGCCGCGCTCCAGATCCAGCTCGCCGCCCGCGGGCACGTCGAAGGACGTCACCATGCGCATCGTCTGGTTCTTCGTCTCGTGGATCGTTATGTCGTCGGAGAGGGGGCTGGTGACGGAGGTGAGCCGGTCGGACGTCCCGCCGCTGTTCTTCACGACGAGGAATCCGGCCGCCATGTCGCTGACGGGCTGCGGCATGAACGCGCCGGTCACCTTCAGCTCGGGCTTGCCGTCCGAGGACGAGCAACCCGCCAGCGTCAGCCCCGTGGTGAGGGCTATGACGCCGGCGAGGGTGGTGCGGCGGTTCACGGGGTCTCTCCCTTGACGATCTTGGGCAGGTCCTTGGTGTAGTCGTCGGGCGAGGTGTCCTCGCTGTAGACGAGGTAGCCCTTGTCGGTCTTCGGGGAGAACGCGATGACCTGGGACCCGTGCATCGAGACGACCGTGCCGTCCTTCTCCTTCTTCGGCGCGTCGATGCCGATGCCGATCTGGCGTGCGCCCGCCTGGATGGTCGGGAAGTCGCCGGTGAGGCCGATGAAGGAGGCGTCCTGGGACTTGAGCCAGCTGCCGAGCGAGGACGGGGTGTCCCGCTCGGGGTCGGTGGTCACGAAGACGACCTGGAGCTTTTCCTGGTCGGCCTTGGGCAGCGACTTCTTGGCGATGGCGATGTTACTCATGATGAGCGGGCAGACGTCGGGGCAGTTGGTGTAGCCGAAGTAGATCAGGGTCGGCTTGCCCTTGGTCCGCTCCCGGAGGTCGTACTTCTTGCCGTGGGTGTCGGTGAGGACGAGATCCGGCTTGGTGAACGGCTGGTCCAGGACGGTCGCGGCCTTGGTCTTCGCCTGGACCGACACGTCGGCGATGGGCTTCTTGGCGCTGTCATCGCTGCTGCCGCAGGCGGACAGGGTGAGCGCGGCCGCGGCGACGAACGCCGCGGCCAGCACCGTTTTCTTGGGCATGGAGCACTGATTCCTGGTGGTGGGTGGGACGGGTGGAGCTGTGGATCAGGCGGTGCGGCGGCGGCCGGCGAGGACGCCGAAGGCCACGCCCGCCACGCCGACGACGATGCCGACGATGCCGAGGACCCGGGCCGTGGTGTCGCTGGAGGAGGTGTCCGAGGCGGCCGTCGTCTGCTTGTCCGTTGCCTTGGCGCCGGCGTCGGCACCCTTGGCGCCGGCGGCCGCGCCGTGCTCGCCGGTGGTCGGCGCGGTCAGCGCGAGGACGGGCGCCGGGCTCTCGGGCTCGGCGGCGCCGGCCTTCTGCTCCTCGATCCAGCGGACGACTTCCTTGTTGTCGTACGTCTGGATGGCCTTGAACACCAGCTGGTCGGCGTCCTCGGGGAGCTGGCCGATGGAGAGCGGGAACTGCTGGAAGTCACCGGGGCGGATGCCGCGCGCGTCCTTGTCGCCCTCGGCGGTCCAGGTGACCTTGGAGACGGCCTCGTTGATCTTCTTGCCGTGCATCTCCATCGGCTTGGCCAGCTTGCTCTTGGTGACCTCGATGTCCCAGCCGGGTACGGCCTGCGGCATGACGGAGGCCAGCGGGTGGTCGGTCGGGAAGTTGACCTCGACCTTGGTCGTCGAGGCGTTGTCGCGCTCGTTGGGGACCTTGAAGTTGACGGTGGCGTAACCGCCCTTGGCGGCCTCGCCCTGCGGCTGCACGCTGACGTGCGCGGAGGCCGTACCGGCGAGGATCAGGACGGTGGACGCGGCGACGCCGCCGGCGAGGGCGATGCGGGAAACGTTCATGACAGGGATCACTCCACGGAAGCACGAAGGAAAGGTGGTCCGGCGCGCGGGTGCGCGACGGCATCACGACACCTCTCCTCTTCCCCCTGAGCGGCGCGTATGCGCCGACCGGGTACGGCACGGAGCGGTCCGTGCGCCGGATGGAGGGTGTCGCGTCAGGCTGCGAGCGCGTACGCGGGCGGCGGACCGCGCCTGATCACCAGGTGCTGCAACGGGTCCCCGGTGGCGGGGGGCGGGGCGTCGACCGCCGTACGGGCGATGCGCGGCCCGGTCGTCGGACCGCCGGGAAGGCCGGCGCGCAGGGCGTCGACGAGGGCGAGCGCCGCGCGCAGGGCGCGCAGCCGGGCCCCGGCCGCTATCTGCTGGGCGCCGTGCGCGGACAGCCGGACCAGTCGGAACAGGGCGATCTCGCCGCGGCGCAGCAGCCAGCCGGTGGCCGCCGCGGCCAGCAGATGGCCGAGCAGCATGGGCAGGTCGGGCAGCAGGGCGGCGAGGGCGGCCGGATCCGTGCCGGACGCGGCGGCGACGTGGTGGTCACCGGCCGTCACCGACGCCGGGTCGATGCCCGCGGTGGTGACGATGCGGTGCGCCTCGGCGGCGCTCAGCTGGGCCGGCCCGGCCCCGCACACGAGGCTTGCCGCGAACCGGATCAACGAGTCGTCGCCCGCCGCGGTGTTCGCCGGGGTGCCGTGCGTACCCATGCCGAACAGGGAGTGCAGGGCGATCTGTCCGCCGGCCAGGGCGGCGGCGATGGACCGCAGCGAACGCTCGCGTCCGGCGAACGGTGCCACCACCGCGAACATCCCCAGGAACCCGGCAAGCAGGGTCCACCAGGGGACGGCGGCGCAGGAAGCCAGGGAGTGACCTGCCGCGGACAGCGCGACGCAGACCGCGGTGAACACCGCGGCCCTCATGAGCCGCAGACCGGCTCCGGCGCGTGCGACAGGCATAGACATGGCGGGGCCATCATCGCACCGAGCACCGGGACTCCGTACGGCAGGTCCGGAAGGTCGCCTTCCGTCCGGTTGGGTCCACCGGCCGGGCATACACGGGTGCACGGAGAGCTGGTATCCGCCGAATGAGCGGTCTCACATCAGGTCTGTGCTTACGAATGGTGTTGCGCGGCAATACGTATCGGTATGTCGAGCCGCAGCCAGGAGGCTGGAGCATGAGCATCTGGTGGTCCCTCCATTTGCGGCGCGAGGCTGCCAGCGTTCCGCTGGCCCGTCGCTTCCTGCTGGGCACCATGGAGACCGCGGGAGTGGACCCGGACATCTCCTTCGATCTGTCGGTCGCACTCAGCGAGGCCTGTGCGAACGCCGTCGAGCACGGCGGTGACCACAGGGTTCAGGAAGACCAGGAAGGCCAGGGCGTTCCGCGGGATCCGTGGGACGTATGGGACGAGCTGCCCGGGGCGGCCTCCGGACAGTACCGGGTCACCGCTTATCTGGACGGCGAGAAGTGCCGTATCGAGGTCGCCGATTCGGGGCCCGGCTTTCCCGCCCGGCGCCCGCTCCGCACCTCCGCACAGCAGCGCGGGACTCAGCAGCACGAAACCCATCAGCAGCACGAACCGCAGTACCCGCCGCTCAACGCCGAGGACGGACGGGGCCTCTGTCTGATCGAGCAGCTCGCCGACCACGTGCACTTCGGCAACCGCCCCGGCAGCGGTGCCGTCGTCAGCTTCGACAAGGTCCTGAAATGGCGGAAGGACGCTCTGCTCATGGTGTCCTGAGCAGAGCGTCCTTCGCCGGGACTTCCCGGTTTCCCGGCTTCCCGGGGCTTCCGGTCCTTCCCGGGTCGTCCCGGGTGTTTCGGGTCAGCCCTTGAGCCGGGCCATCCATTCCTCGACCTCGTCGGCCCGACGCGGCAGCTTGTCGGAGAGGTTCCGGTTGCCGTCCTCGGTGACGAGGATGTCGTCCTCGATCCGGACGCCGATGCCCCGGTACTCCTCGGGCACGGTCAGGTCGTCGGTCTGGAAGTACAGACCGGGCTCGACCGTGAGGCAGACGCCGGGCTCCAGCGTTCCGTTGACGTACGACTCGGTGCGCGCGGCGGCGCAGTCGTGGACGTCCATGCCGAGCATGTGACCGGTGCCGTGCAGCGTCCAGCGGCGCTGGAGCCCCAGCTCCAGGACCTTGTCCACGGACAGGTCGCCCAGCAGGCCCCACTCGACGAGCTTCTCGGCGAGCACCCGCTGTGCGGCGTCGTGGAAGTCGCGGAAGTCGGCGCCGGGCTTGACGGCGGCGATGCCCGCCTCCTGGGCCTCGTACACGGCGTCGTAGATCTTCCGCTGCAGCGGCGTGAACGTGCCGTTGATCGGCAGGGTGCGGGTCACGTCGGCGGTGTAGAGGTCGTTGGTCTCCACACCGGCGTCGAGCAGCAGCAGCTCGCCGGAGCGCACCGCGCCGTCGTTGCGCACCCAGTGCAGGGTGGTGGCGTGCGGGCCGGCCGCGCAGATCGAGCCGTAGCCGATGTCGTTGCCCTCGATGCGGGCACGCAGGAAGAAGGTGCCCTCGATGTAGCGCTCGCTCGTCGCCTCGGCCTTGTCGAGGACCTTCACGACGTCCTCGAAGCCCCGCGCGGTGGCGTCGCAGGCCTTCTCCAGCTCGGCGATCTCGAAGGCGTCCTTGACCAGCCGGGCCTCGGAGAGGAAGACGCGCAGCTCCTCGTCGCGCTCCGCGGTGACCTTGTCGGTCAGCGCGGCCTCGATGCCGGCGTCGTGGCCGCGGACGTTGCGGACCGGGCCGGTGGCCTCGGTCAGCGCGGCGGGGAGCTCGCGTACGTCCTTCGCCGGGATGCCCAGCAGCTGCTCGGCCTCGGCGAGGGAGTGGCGGCGGCCGACCCACAGCTCGCCCTGGCCGTCGAGCCAGAACTCGCCGTTCTCACGGTTGGAGCGCGGCAGCAGGTGGATGGTCGCCTCGTGACCGTCCTCGGTCGGCTCCAGGACGAGGACGCCGTCCTGGGTCTGGTCGCCGGTGAGGTACGCGTACTCGGTGGAGGAGCGGAAGGCGTACTCGGTGTCATTGGAGCGGGTCTTCAGGTTGCCCGCGGGGATGACCAGTCGCTCACCGGGGAAACGCGCGGAGAGCGCGGCGCGGCGGGCGGCCGTGTGTGCGGCCTGGGCGATCGGTTCGAGGCCGTGCAGTTCGGTATCGGCCCAACCCGACTTCATGTTCGCGGCGAGTTCATCGGAGACGCCCGGGTACAGGCCGTTCTTCCGCTGCTTGACCGTCTCTTCTTCCTCGGTCTCCGGGTTCTCCGGGATGAGCTCCTCAGCCACGATTTGTCTCTCCTTGATACGACACTGGACCCCGTCCATCGTACGGGCGTACGGAAGGGGGCACAGGGCCGGAGGACCTGTTACACGGCCGGGCCGGGGAATGCCGGGGCGCTCAGTCGAAACGCGCGGCCAGGACGACCACGTCCTCCGCGTCGTCGTCGCGGTCGAGCCCGTCCGGCAGCACGGTGCGCAGCACATGGTCGGCGACGGCTCCGGCGTCGAGGCGCATCGCCTTCGGCACGGAAGCGGCCGCCGAGTGGAGCCGCGCGAACGCCCGGTCCGTCGAGTCGCCGGTGCGGCGCAGCAGTCCGTCGGTGCAGAGCAGTACGGTCTCGCCGGGCGCCGGGGTGATCTCCACGCTGGGCGCCTCCCAGCAGGCGAGCATGCCCAGCGGCGCGGAGACCGAGGTCTCCACGAACTCGGTGCGCCGGTCGCCGATCACGAGCGGCGGGGTATGGCCCGCGCCGGCCAGCAGGATCTTGCGTTCGGCGGGTTCGCAGTAGGCGAACAGCGCGGTCGCCGTACGGGCCGGTTCGGTGAGCCGCAGCAGCAGCTCCAGGTCCGAGAGCACGGCGACCGGATCCTCGCCCTCCATCACCGCGTACGCCCGCAGGCCGGCCCGCAGCCGTCCCATGGCGGCCAGGGCGCTGGGCCCGGAGCCGTTCACCGAGCCCACGGCGAGACCGAGCGCACCCTCCGGCAGCGCCAGCGCGTCGTACCAGTCGCCACCGCCCTGCGGCGCCCGGCGGTGGCGGGCGGCCAGCTGTACGCCGGCGACCCGGGGCAGCCTGCTGGGCAGCAGCTCCTCCGTGACGGTGGCGATGTCGGCCCTGGCCCGCTCCAGTTCCAGCAGCCTGGCCAGGTGCTCACCGGCATACCCGGCGTAGAGCCCGGCGAGATGGCGCTGGCGCTCCAGGGGTTCGGCGGGTTCGTCGTACAGCCAGACGGCGGCACCGAGTCTGCCGGTCGCCTCGGCGGTGATCGGCACGGCGTAGCTGGCGGCGTATCCGAGCCGGGCGGCGACTTCGCGGCGGCGGGGGTCCAGGCCGGTGTCGCCTGGCAGGTCGGGGGTGGTCAGCGCTCCTTCGGTGTCCGGGAGCCCCTCCAGGATCCGGCCGTAGGAGGTGGCGGTGCGCGGCACCGTCTCGATCAGTCCGAGCTCGGCATGGGCGAGCCCGAGGCCGATGGTGCTCACGGGGCCGCGGCGGTCGGACGGTTCGAGGACGACCAGGCCGCGGCGGGCGCCGACCAGGGTGGCTCCGGCGTCCAGCAGCTCGTGGAGCGCGTCGTCGAGGGTGCCGGTTCTGGCCAGCCGCTCGGTGAGTTCGTGCAACGTGGTGAGGTCGGAGACCCAGCCGGCGAGCCGGTCCTGGATGAAGGCTCCCGGGGCGGACGGCACTTCGGACAGGGACCCGGCAGTGTGCGCTGAAACCGGAACTGTGGGATCGATTCCAGCCACTTTCGGCAGGTGTGGGGCGCTCATGGACGTCTGCTTTCCGACCAGTGCGTTTCGTCGAATAGCATCGCAAACCCCCATGTCATTCTGCGCCGCTATCAGTGCATCCGCATGTACACGTGCACCACATGTACACGCACAAGTGAGGCGATGTCCAGCATTGTCACCACGGGAAATGTGGTGTCCAAGAGACCGTCAAGTTGGCCTAAAAATGCACCCTGCGACAGCCATTTGCGGTCGACTGGGCGTGCTCGACAGGGGGTGTTCTCGGGGTGAAGTCCTAGAGGGAGCGTCATTTCGGGCATGCTGGGTACGTAATCGATGAAGGTCAGGGGCAGTTCTGATCGCCCCGGAACCCGGCAGACGGCCCGGACGTCCTCTCTTGTGACGGCCACGCCCCCACCCCCGAGTGGCGGGGTTTGCACCCTGGGACGGCAGGCGCGATACATGCGCTGCTCCTCGCCATGCTTGTCCGGACCTGCTCGTCCGGACCCGTCTCGCACCTGCTCGAATCGGCTCGGCCCATGCTCGGTACCGACGACCCACCCGTACCGCAGACCTGAAGAGCATGTACGCACAGTGAAGTGATGCACACGTACGGCAGTTCGCACGTGGTGCGATGTGGACCCTCGGCGTTCAACGGAAAGGAACGAGCGCTCATGCGCGAGATCCTCGGAAGGCGACGCAGGCTCCGGCTCCGGCGCAGGGGAAGGCCCGCCCAGCTCGACGCGGCCCTGACCTGCGCCACCGCATGGCAGTGGCCGGTGCTTCCCGGAGTAGGACCGGAGGCGGCCGGTGGTCGCGGTGGCCGTGGCCGTGGTTGCGCCTGTCCCGATCCCGAGTGCGCCGTGCCCGGCGCACATCCCTTCGATCCCGGTC
>NZ_JBHWIY010000034.1:0-15043 GCF_042731715.1 Streptomyces sp. NPDC059832
TTCTTGCGGCCTTGGGCCACCGTCCGCACCTTGCGGATCTCGAACTCCATCGCACCCCTTGAGCTGGGGTGTTGCGACGACTCCTAGAACCTAAGGTGGTGTGTCCGGGGCCTTTCGCGTGAATCCCCGCAGCGGACGACACACCTCCCCCGCCACCGGCACGTGCGCACCCCCTTCCCGAATCTGACGGGTAGTCATATCGTCTGCGGCGATCACGTCCGCCCCGCGGCGGATCCGCACCTCGATACGCGCGAGGAGAGACCCGTGGGAGATCCGCATCCGACCCCACCAACCACCGCAACCACCAGTCCCAAACTCCGCGCCGACGCGCTCAGCCGCTCGTTCGGGCGCGGCGCCAAGGCCCTGTCCGCCCTCGGCCCGCTCGATCTCTCCGTCGCACCGGGCGAGTTCACCTGCATCGTCGGCCCGTCCGGCTGCGGCAAGTCCACGCTGCTCAGGATCGCCGCCGGACTGCTCCGCCCCAGCTCCGGCGAGCTGTCCATCCGTACGGCCTCACCCCGTCCGGCGGCGATGATCTTCCAGGACTACGGCATCTACGACTGGAAGACCGTGCTCGCCAATGTCCGGTTCGGTCTCGACATCCAGCGCGTACCACGCAAGGAGGCCGACGTCAGGGCGCGCGACTGGCTGGCCCGGATGGGGCTCTCCGACTTCGCGGGGGCGTATCCGGCCGCGCTCTCCGGCGGGATGCGGCAACGGGTCGCAATCGCCCGCGCCCTCGCCGTCGAACCCGAGATACTGCTGATGGACGAGCCGTTCGCGGCGCTCGACGCCCAGCTGCGCACCATCCTCCAGGACGAGCTGCTGGATCTCACCCAGACCACCCGTACCACCACCCTCTTCATCACCCACAGCCTCGAAGAAGCGATCGTGCTCGGGGACCGGGTGCTGGTGATGTCCGCCCGACCGGGGCGGATCATCGCCGAGCGCCGCCCACCGTTCGACCGGCCGCGCACCGGCACAGTCCGGTCGGCACCCGAATTCACCGCACTCAAGAGCGAGTTGTGGGAACTCCTGCGTGGCGAGGTGCACAGGGAGGCGGTCCCGGCATGACCGTCACCGTGAACACCACGAAGCCCGACGACGGCGTCCTGATCCGCAGGCCGGGCCCGCAGGAGCTGCGTCCGGTACGCACCCACCGCAGGCGCCGCGCCCTGGAGATCGCGCTCGCCGTCGCCGTACCACTGCTCCTCGTGCTGCTCTGGCAACTGGCCGCCGCACAGTCCTGGATCGACGACCGGGTCTACCCCGCCCCCTCCACCATCCTGGCGGACGGCTTGGACCGGGCGGGCGCCGGTGAACTGTGGCCGGATGTATGGGCCACGCTCAAGCGGGTCCTCGGTGGCTACGCGATCGGCACCGTCTCGGGATACGCGCTCGGCCTGCTGATGGGCTCGCTCTCCCTCGTACGGGCGGCGCTGGAACCGTTGCTCGACGCCCTGTACGTCGTGCCGAAGCTGGCCCTGCTGCCGGTCTTCCTCAATATGTTCGGCCTCGGTGAGGGACCGCAGATCGCCCTGGTCGCCGCGACCGTCTTCTTCTTCGTCTGGATCTCCACCATGGCGGCCGTGCTCGCCGTCCCGGTCGGCCACCGTGATGCCGGTCAGGTCTTCGGCGCCTCGCCCTGGCAGATGTTCCGCCATGTGCTGCTGCCCGCGTCGCTGCCCGCCGTCCTGGTCGGGGCACGGATCGCGGCAGGGGTGGCCGTGCTCGTCATCGTCGCCTCCGAACAGATCGCCGCGGCCGACGGTCTCGGTCATCTGATCTTCGACTCCCGGGCGCTGTTCCAGAACGACGTGATGTTCGTCGGCATCGTGTGTGTGGCGGTCCTCGGTGTCGTCTTCTCCGAAGCGGTGCGGATCGCCGGGCGGCTGCTCACCCCGTGGGCCCCGCGCGACCGCGGCCACGGTCGGTCCTGAACGGCTCCCCACGCTCTTCGTACGGAGGCACTGTGCGTACCCACATCCCCTTCACCCGCATCGTCGTGCTCGTCACGGCATCCCTGCTCGGCGCGGCGGGCTGCGCCGGGCACGACTCCGGCGGCGGCGCCGCCGCCGCGCCGCGCACCGTCAGGCCCGTCGCGGGCTGTGGCGCCGGCAGCTGGACCGACCCGGCCGACCTCGCCCCCGGCCGGAAGGCGGCCCGCTGCGACAAGGGCGCCCCGGCGGCCCGGCCCCTGACGAAGAAGCGGAAGATCACCGTCGCCACCGGCACCCTGAGCGCGGAGTACGTCGCTCCGCTCCAGGTCGCGGTGGCGAAGGGAGAGTTCACGAAAGAAGGGCTGGACGTCGAACTGAAGGTGCTGCCCACCCCCGACGCCCTGCCGCTGCTCGCCAAGGGCGATGTGGACGCCCAGTGGGCGGCTCCCGAGGCAGCCGTGATGAACGGCATCAACGGCGGCTTCGACATCAAGTGGGTCGCGGGGAACTTCTCCCCCGACCCCACCTCCAAGAGCGGCCTGTGGGTGCGTCTCAAGGAGGGCGAGAGCGCCGATCACGTCGAGATGGCGGGCCGGAAACTGGGCACCATGATCGGCAAGGGGTCGGTCATCGCGTACCCGATGGACACCTCCCTGAAGAAGCACGGCGGCGGCCTCGACAGGATCAGCTTCCAGCAGCTCGGTTCCGCGGATGTGCTGACCGCACTGCAGAACGGCGGCGTGGACTCGGCCTGGCTGCTCGACCCGATCTGGCGCAAGGTGGACGGCGACCGGAAGTACGCGTTCCTGGGAGGCCAGCCCGTCGGCGAACCGCTCGGCGGCCTGCTCTTCGGCCCGACGCTGCTGAACAAGGACCCGGACGCGGGGGTCGCCTTTCTCCGCGCCTACATCCGGACGGTGAACACCTACTTCGCCGGCGACTACAAGTCCGATCCCGGCTTCGTCGCCGAGCTGGCGAAGCTGCTGAAGACCGACGAGGCCACGCTGCGGTCGACCCCGTCGATGCGGATGGACTGGGAGATACGGAAAGGCACGACGGACCGGCTGCAGGAGGCGTACGCCGATTCGGGCGTCTCGAAGGGCGCCTCGGTGCCGGAGGCGAAGGCCGTCGACCGGGCGATGTACTCGGAGGCGGTGGGCCACAAGCTCTGACTCACGCGCAGCGCATGCACAGAAGGCCGGATCCTCGAAAGGATCCGGCCTTCTGTCTTCAGTAGCGGGGACAGGATTTGAACCTGCGACCTCTGGGTTATGAGCCCAGCGAGCTACCGAGCTGCTCCACCCCGCGTCGTTGTGTTTAGAACTGTACGTCACCGCTCCCGACCAGCGCAAATCCGTTCCGGCGCCCGGGGCCGACGGGCTGCGCATGGCCCTGCGCAGCCCTGCTCGGCCCTGCTCGGCCCTATGCGGTCAGCTCCTGGTGCAGCGCCTCGCGCAGCCGGGCAGCCCGCTCGGCGACCTCCGCCGGGCCCAGCTCGACCGCCCGCGCACACCAGCGCTGCCCCTCGGTGAGCTCGCCCCGGCGAGCGGCCAGCAGGGCGAGGCGCAGGGCGGCCCGACCGTGCCCGTCGTTCGCGGCCCGGCTCCACCACAGCGCCGCCTCGCGCTCGCTGCCCTCGCGGGCGAGCAGCAGCCCGAGGTTGAAGGCGCCGTTGCGGCTGCCCGACTCGGCGGCCTCGCGGTACCAGCGGGCGGCGCTGTCCACGTCGCCACGGGCCGCGGCGAGCATGCCGACCCGTACCTGGGCGCGGCGGTGCCCCTGCTCGGCGGCCCGCTCGTACCACTCCTCGCACTCGGTCTTCTCCGGCATCGGCTCGCCGAGCGCGGGAGGGCCGGGCGGCGGCTGCCGCGAGTCCAGCACCCCGGCCAGCCGGAAGGCGGCCTCCGCGCTGCCGCCGCCCGCCGCGCAGCGCAGATGACGCTCCGCCTCCTGCTCCTCGCCGTGGTGCAGCAGGGCCATGCCGACCTGGAGGGCGGCCTCGGTGTGGCCGGCCGCCGCGGCACGCTCGTACCAGACCAGTGCCGTACGGTCCTCGTCGCGCCCGGCGTACAGGATGCCCAGGTTGAACGCCGCGTCGACGCTGCCGGCCTCGGCCGCCTTGGAGAACCAGGGCTCGGCACCGGACGCGTCGCCCGCCTGGAGCAGGAGCACGGCCAGCGCGTTGGCGGCCTCGCGGTGGCCCGCGTACGCGGCACGGCGGTACCACTGCTCGGCCTGCGGCGTACGGTCCTGGGCCGCGCAGAGCAGGCCGAGGTTGTAGGCGCCGTTGACGTCGCCCGCGTCCATGGCGGCGCGGTACCAGCGCTCGGCGGTCTGCTGCTCACCCCGGGCCGCGTGCAGGGCGCCCAGGGCGTTGGCGGCGTTCCCGTCGCCGTCCTGGGCGGCGCGCAGCCACCACACGGCGGCACTCTCCTCGTCGCCCGCGTCACGCAGCAGGAAGCCGAGCGCGCAGGCGGCGCGCGCCTCGCCCGCCTTCGCGGAGATGAGGTACCACCGGCCGGCCTCCTTGGGCTCGCCGCGCTGTTCGAGGATGGCGCCGAGGTGGAGGGCGGCACGCCGGTGGCCGCGCGCGGCGGCCTGCCGGTACCACTGCTCGGCCTCGCCCGCGCGCCCGGTCGCCGGACCCGCCACCGGGCCGTCGTCCTTGCGCACCGCGGAACGGCCGGGCGCACCGGGCCGGGCGCCCGCGCCGGGGCTCAGCCCCGGGCGGCCGAAGGCGTCGTGCGGATCGTCGGCGGTGTTGCGGTCCAGCATGCGTGCGAGGCGGTACGCCGCTTCCCGGTGCCCCTGCTCGGCGGCGGCCCGCAGCCAGCGCTCCGCGCCGACGTCGCTGCGGTGTTCCAGCAGGTCGGCCAGGGCGTACGCACCCAGCGCGTGCCCCTGCTCGGCGGACTGCCGCAGCCAGTACTCGGCCCCGGGCTCGTCGCCGCGCTCCCGGTAGTGGCGGCCCAGCGCGTGCGCGGCGGCGGCGGACCCCGCGACGGCGGCGATGCGCCACCAGCCGGCCGCGTCGTCGACGTATCCGCGCTGGTGGAGAAGGACGCCCAGGTTGTTGGCCGCGGCCCGGTCGCCGTCCGCGGTGGCCCCGCGCAGATAGGGTTCGGCGCCGTCCAGATCGCCGCGGCGCAGCAGCAGGGCGCCGAGGACGCTCATCGACGCGGTGTCCCCGGCGTCGGCGGCGCGACGGTGACGCGCCTCGCTCTCGGCGCTCTCCGGGCTCTCGGCGCTCCCGGAAGTCTCCGTGGCCCCGTCGGCCCCCGCGCTTCCCGTGTTCTCTGTGAACTCCGTGCTCTCGACGGTCGCGGCACACCCCGCAGTCTCGGCAGTCTCGGTCGCCTTGATGATCTCAGGTGTCTCGGGCTTCTCAGGTGTGTCAGTGGTCTCGTTGTTCTCCGCGGTAGTACCGCCAAAAGCCGCATTCATCGCGTTATCCGGCCGATATCCGCGATGCTGCGCAAACCGCCCTGTCTCCAACAGAGTTGCCCTGTCCCCCATAAATACCATCGTCGCACCACCTACAACCCGCGTACACCTGGTATATCGCGGCCAGTGAGGTCACTTCAGCGTTTTGTCGACATGCCCACAGAGAGATAAGTCAAACACGTCCGGACCCAACTCGTGCCCCGCGAACCGCACTTCACGCACCTTGCACAAGAAAGTCGTCATGACACGACGAAGGCCCGGATCCTCGAAAGGATCCGGGCCTTCGTCTTTCAGTAGCGGGGACAGGATTTGAACCTGCGACCTCTGGGTTATGAGCCCAGCGAGCTACCGAGCTGCTCCACCCCGCGTCGTTGTGTTGAAACAGTACCACGACGCGGGGGTGAGCCTTTACCGGGTTACTCAGCCACCGCTGTCAGCACTGGCCGGTTTACCCTTTTTGTCCGAACTGTTCGCGCTGTCTGCGCCGTTGGCGCTGTTCGCACTGCCCGACTTGGGCTCGGCCGCCGCCGCTCGCTGCAACGCGTTCTGCAGATCCGCCTGGGCCTTGCCGTAGGCGGTCCAGTCCTGCTCCTTCAGGGCCGCCTCGCCCTCCGCGTAGGCCTTCTGCGCGTCCGCGATCGCCTTCTTCAGCGCCGCGTCACCGGTGGCCGGCGGCTCCGTGGTGCCCGGCGGCCTGGTGGTCTCCGGCGGGGTGGTGCCGGAGTCCGTCACCCCGAAGACCGCGTTGAGCGCCTCCCCGAGGCTGTTCTCGAAGACGGTCTTCGACCCGTACGAAGCGGCGACCTTGCGCAGCAGCGGATAGTTCTGCGTGCCACCGCGCGTGTACACCGGCTCGATGTAGAGGAAGCCCCCTTCGAGCGGCACGGTCAGCAGGTTGCCGTACTCGATGTCGGAGTCGGTTCCCTTCAGGTTTCTCACAAACTCGGCGACATCGTCGTTGCCGTTGAGCTCGCTCTGTACCTGCCCGGGGCCCTTCACCGTGGTGGTGACTCTCAGCAGTCTTATCGTGCCGTAGTCCTTGCTGGCCGCGTCCGCGTCCACCGCCATGAACGCCCCGAGGTCGGGCCGCCCCTTCGGGGTGAACGTCGTCGTCAGCGAGAACTTCTGGGCCGTCTGGTCCGGCATCTTTATGCTCAGGTAGTACGGCGGGACGGCGCCGGACTCCTTGTTGGTCGGGTCGTCCGGGACCTGCCACGCGTCACTGCCGCTGTAGAACTGCGCGGGGTTCGTGACGTGGTAGCGGGTGAGCAGCTCGCGCTGCACCTTGAACAGGTCCTGCGGGTACCGCAGGTGGTCCATGAGCTCCTGCGGGATGTCCGCCCTGGGCTCCACGGTCCCCGGGAACGCCTTGCGCCAGGTCTTGAGAACCGGGTCCTCGGTGTCCCACTCGTAGAGCTTGACCTTGCCGTCGTACGCGTCGACCGTGGCCTTCACCGAGTTGCGGATGTAGTTGACCTGGTTCTGCTGGGCGACGACCGCACGCTGGTTGGTGGTCAGCGAGTCGGCCGTGGTGTCGCCGAGCGTCGTACGGGAGGCGTACGGGTAGCCGTTGGTGGTGGTGTACGCGTCGACGACCCACTGGATGCGGCCGTTCACCACGGCCGGGTAGGCGTCGCCGTCGATGGTCAGCCACGGGGCGACCGCCTCGACGCGCTCCTTGGGCGTGCGGTTGTAGAGAATCCGCGAACCGTCGCCGATGGCTCCCGAGTAGAGGATCTGCGGCTCGCTGAACGCCACCGCGTACGCGGCGCGGTTGAAGGCGTTGGAGAGACTGACCCCGCTGTTGCCCTTGTAGCTGGTGGTCTTCTCGCCGTCCTCCTCGTAGTCGAGCTCCTTCTGGGGCCCGCCGACGATGGAGTACTGCTCGGTCTTCTCGCCGTAGTAGATCTGCTGCTCGTACGTGCCGAGGTCACCGGTGGTCGGCAGACCGGACTCGGTGAAGTCCGGGGAACCCTTCGGGTTCTTGCCGGTCGTCGTGCCCCGGGCCGCGATGGCGCCGTAGCCGTGGGTGTAGGTGAAGTGGTCGTTGATCCAGTTGCGCTTGGGGATGCCGTCGAGGTTGAGCTCGCGCAGACCGATGACCGTGTCCTGGTCCTTGCCGGCGGCGTCCTTGTAGCGGTCCACGTCCAGCGTCTTGGGGAACTGGTAGTAGTTCCTCTTCTGCTGGAGCTGCTGGAAGGCCGGGGAGACGACGTTGGGGTCCATCACCCGGTAGCTGGCTGCCTCGTTCGCGCTCGCGCGCAGCTTGGTGTCGTCGTCCGTCGTGCTCTTGCCCGAGTAGTCGTCGACCTGCGCGTTGTCGATGTCGTACGCGTCACGCGTCGCTTCGATGTTCTTCCGGATGAACGGGGCTTCCTTGGCCTGCTCGTTCGGCTGGACCTGGAACTTCTGCACGATCGCCGGATACAGCCCGCCGATCAGGATCGCCGAGAGCACCATCAGGCCGAAGCCGATCACCGGGAGCTGCCAGGTGCGGCGCCAGAGCGTCGCGAAGAACAGCACGGCGCAGATCGCGGCGATGCAGAACAGGATGGTCTTCGCCGGCAGATAGGCGTTGGCGTCGACGTACCGCAGGCCCGTCCAGTTGTCCGTGGCCTTGAAGTCGCTGGACTTCACGGCCAGGCCGTACCGGTCGAGCCAGTAGGCCACGGCCTTCAGCGAGACGAAGACACCGAGCAGCACCGACAGATGGCCGGTGGCCGCGCCGGTCGCCCGCGCTCCGGGGCTGGTGACGCGCAGACCGCCGTACAGGTAGTGGGTCATCGCGGCGGCGATCAGCGAGAGCACCGTGGCCGCGAAGCCGAAGCCCAGCAGGAAGCGGTACCAGGGCAGGTCGAAGGCGTAGAAGGACACGTCCAGATGGAACTGGGGGTCCTTCTGCCCGAACGCCACGCCGTTCACGTACATCAGCCAGGTACGCCACTGGCCGGAGGCGGATGCTCCGGCGATCAGCCCGACGAGCGCGGTGATCGCGAGCAGCACCCACTTCTTGTACGGGGCGAGGCTCATCCGGTAGCGGTCCAGGCTCTGCTGTTCCAGCGACATCGCGCTCAGCGGCGGCCGGAGCCGGTGCGCGAGCCAGATGTTCAGGCCGACGGCGACTGCCATCAGCAGTCCGAAGACGAGGAACAGCCCGATCTTGGTCCACAGGGTGGTGGTGAAGACGGACGAATACGCGACCGACCGGTACCAGAGCCAGTCCGTCCAGAACCCGGCGAACATGACGAACGCCATGGCGAGAACCGCCAGGACGCCCAGTGTCATGAGCAGGGTACGGGCACGCCGGGACGGGCGGCCGACTCTGATCCGTGGCCCGGTCGGGCCTCCGCCGCGGTCCGGCATCTGGAAAGCCAACGTGCGCACCTCGAAGTTCGCGGGTCGTGTGAAGCGGGCCCAGCGATCGTAGAGCCCACCTATGCAACTTACTGAGGCTTTACCTAGTTCCCGCTCCCGGGGCGGAAGGAGGCAGGATATTGAGCATGCCCAACGTTTCCCCCTCAGGCCCTCCGATGGCCGCGAGCCCGCTCACCGTCGCCGTGCTCGAAATCGACGAGTACATCTCCGGCCTCGGCTGGGACCAGCCGGCCCGGCTCTTCGCCCTGGTCGACACCGCCCGGCTGCGCGTCCAGGAGCCCGGTCTCGCCGCCCAGCTCGGTCTGGACAGCGCCGAATCCCCGACTTCCTCACTGACCCCCATCGAGCAGGACGAGCTGCCGCCGGGCACCGCCCTGGACGAGTTCCTCGCCACGATCGCCTGGCCCGACGCGGTGATCGGGTGCGCGATGACGGTGGAGCGGCTGATGCTGCCGCCGTCCGCCGAAGCCTCCGTGCCCGAGGGGCTCAGCGACGCGCAGCTGACCAAGTGGGTCGCCAAGCACCCGGAACGTCAGGAGGTGCGGATGACCGTGGCGGTCCTCCGGGACGGCACGCGCGAGTCGGCCGTACGGCTTCGCGCGAAGGACGCCCCGAGCGAGGTGCGGACCGGCGCCGGTCTGGTGCCGGGCCTGGCCGACGCGCTGGCCGCGACCTTCGAGGCCTGACCCCGTCGCGTTCCCCCGAGGGGGCACGGTCAGCCTGCCGAGCAGCTCGGCAGCCCGGCCGTGTCCCCCACCCGGATCTTCTCCAGCGACTTCTTCGCGTCGTCGATCGTCTTCACCTTCACCAGCGTGAGTCCGCTCGGGATGTCGGAGGCGGCGGCCTTGCAGTTCTCGTCCGGCGTCAGGAAGTACCTGGCGCCGGCGTTTCGCGCGCCGACCAGCTTCATGTTGATGCCGCCGATCGGGCCGACCCTGCCCTTGTCGTCGATCGTGCCGGTGCCCGCGACGAACTTGCCGCCCGTGAGATTGCCGGGCGTCAGCTTGTCGACGATGCCCAGCGAGAACATCAGACCGGCGCTCGGGCCGCCGACGTCGGCGAGCTTGATGTCGATCCGGAACGGGAACGTGTGGTCCGTCCCGGCCTGGATGCCGACGATCGCCCGGTTCTCCTTGGGGGCCTTCGCGGTGGTGATGACGATCTTCCGGGTGCCCTCGGGCTCCTTGCCGGCCTTCTCGGCCGCCTGTGCCGTCCGGGCCGGGATGATCGTGAACGTGACCTTCTCGCCGGGGTCGCGGCGGGTGACGAGCTTCGCGACGTCCTCGGGCTGCTCGACGGGCGTGCCGTCGACCTGCTTGATCACATCGCCCGCGTGCAGCTTGCCCTGGGCGGGACTGTCCTTGACCACCGTGGAGACCACGACGCGCGACGACACCGGGATGCCCAGTTCGGTCAGCGCGGCGACCTTGGCGCTCTCCTGGGACTGGCTGAACTCCTCGGCGTTCTCCTGCGTCGACTGCTGTTCGGTCTTGCCGTCGGGGTAGAGGGTGTCGTGCGGCACGACCACGCTGTCGTGTGCCAGCCAGCCGTAGACGGACTCGACGAGATTCATGCTGTAGTCGGCACCGGTGACTCTGACCGTCGTCATATTGAGGTTGCCGGTCGTCGGGTACGTCTTGTGCCCGGAAATCTGCAGGACGGGTTCGCCGCCGACCTTGCCGAGGGTGTTCACGGTCGGCCCGGGAGACATCTCCGAATACGGCACTTTGATCAGCACGCCTGCGCAGAGCAGCGCGATGAGGATCAGGGTGGAGGCGAGCATCGTCGCGGTGCGGCGTGGCATGGAACGACAGTACGGGAAGGGTCTGTCAGTGCACCGCCGGGGCCGGTCCGTACGGGGCGGGAAACCGGGCGCGGGCTGCGCGGGAGGGCGTCGGCAGCCGGAGCCGCGATGCGGGATTGGCGACTGCGCACGCGCGATGAAACGTCAGACGGCATCGGAACCGGAATGCGACTTCTCCATCGCCTCACGGAACCTGGCATAGCCGGCGAGTTCGGAGACATCGCCGGTCGTTCGGTTTCTGGCGGCCCAGCTTCCCCATATCGCAGCGCCGAGCGCAGCGATAAACGGAATCAACAACCAGGCGAGTGCTGCCATTACGACCTCCCTCCGCCCTGAGCGACCGCAACGGACCGATCAGCAGATTAACCGTCTGCGGAACCAACGTTCACAGCAGGGGTGGGGTTACGCAAATCGGGCCGGACGGCCTCCCGGCCGACTTGCGCTCAGCAGGCTCCGACCCATTCCTCGGTGCCGTCCGAGAAACGCTGGTGCTTCCAGATCGGGACCTCGTGCTTGAGGTCGTCGATGAGCTTGCGGCAGGCCGCGAACGCCTCGGCACGGTGCGGACAGGAGACGGCGACGACCACGGCGAGATCGCCCACTTGGAGGTCACCCACCCGGTGGACCGCGGCCAGCGCCCGGACCGGGAAATCCGCGACGACCTTCTCGGCCACCCGGCGCATCTCGTCCTGCGCCGAGGGGTGACAGGAGTACCCGAGCCCGCCGACGTCCTGACCGCCGTCGTGGTTGCGCACCGTGCCGACGAAGAGCGCCGTGCCGCCCGCGGCGTCGTCCCCCACGGCCCGGAAGATCTCGTCGACCGACAGCGGGGTGTCACGGATCTCCAGCAGCCGGACGGGGTCGCCTGCCGCCCGCTCGCCGGGGTGGTCGTTGGTGGGTGCCATGGGGCCCATGGTGCCGTACGGCACCGACAAGGCGGAATAGCTCTTTCCACCGGCGGGCCGCCCCTGACCTTGGAGCCTTCTACAGAAGTCCTCGGGAGGGCATGGCCCCGACAGCCCTCAGATGCGGCGGCGGGCCTTGCGGGCGCGGCGGACCAGGGCGGCGGTGCCGAGCAGTGCCACGGTCGCACCGGCGGCACCCGCCGCGGTGGCGTCCTTGCGGCCGAGGCGGCGTCCGGCGACGGTGTGCCGGCCCTCGACCTCTTCGAGGAGCGCGGCAAGCACTTCCTCGTTGGTCCAGCTCGGGCGCCATCCCACGTCGTGCAGCCGGCTCACGCTGACCACCCAGGGGTGCATCGTGTACGCCAGATCGCCCGCCGGGGACGGGGTGAGGCCGATCCGGTGCAGCCGGGCGGCGGCGCCCAGGGCCACGGCGGAGGGCAGCTCCATCCGGCGGACGCCGCTGAGCTCCTCGACCTCCTCCTGCTCCAGCCAGCCGTCGCAGCCGACTGCGAACTCGCCGTCGATCTTCTCCAGCGCGGCGTACTCCAGGGCCGTGACCAGGTCGTCGACATGGCAGAACTGCCAGGTGGGACGCGATCCGGCGACGACCAGGAGGCGCGGCGACTCGAAGTAGCGGGTCAACGCGGTGTCCGTGCCGCCGACCAGGACGGTGGGCCGGACCACGGTCACGTTGAGCCCGGGGTGGGCGCGGGGCGCGCGGCGGCCCAGCCGTTCGATCTCCAGGAGGTCGCCGACGCCGGTGGCCTCGGCCGTGGCGCGCAGTTCGGCGTCCTCGGCGAGCGGGATGTCGTTGTCGGGCAGCGCCCCGTAGACCATCGCCGATGTGCACAGCACGACCCGGTGGACGCCGACGGCGGCGGCGGCCGTCAGCACCGTCTGGGTGCCGCGCACGTTGTAGGCGGTGCGGGCGGCGGGATCGGTCTCCAGGTCCAGATCGAGTGCGAGATGCACAACGACATCTGCGCCGCGCAGCTTCTCCGCGATGGCGGGGTCGCGCACGTCGAGGATGTGCCAGGTCGCCTCGGAGACCTCTCCGCGGCGTTCATCGATGGCGATGACCTGCTTGATCTCCTCTGAAGCCGCGAGGCGTGCGGTGAGCAGCTCGCCCACGCCCCCCGCGGCTCCGGTGACCGCGACGACGGGGCCACGGCTCCTGGAGCGGCTCTTTTCTGATTTGTTCTCGGTCGAGGGGGCGGACAGGTTTCGCGCTGCGCGAACCTGAGGATCTGGGGAACTCACCGGGCGTCTCCAGCGGTTGTCTTCAGTACGTACCCGAATGACGCGTGCGTACCAGGTGGCGTCCATCCTGCCGCAGGCCGGGAGCCGGCGGAGCACTGAGGCCCTGAGCGGACTTTTGGTGTCTACGCTGGATGGTGATGTCGGGCAGTCGCCGTCGGTTCGAGCCGACGGCCCTACGAGCCGAGGAAACCCCGTGAGTGACACCCCATTCGGATTCGGCCTTCCGCCGGAGGAGCCGGAGAACGGCGACGAGGGCAAGAAGAAGGACCCCACCGGAGGTGGGCAGGGCTCGGGCGGGCCGGCGAACCCGTTCGGCTTCGGGCCCGGCGCGGGCGGGGACAACCCGTTCGCGGCGATGTTCGGCTCGATGAACCCCAATGACCTGGGTGCCGCCTTCCAGCAGCTCGGCCAGATGCTGAGCTACGAGGGCGGTCCGGTGAACTGGGACATGGCCAAGCAGATCGCCCGCCAGACGGTCTCGCAGGGCACGCCGGACGGCACGAAGGACGCCAGCGTCGGCCCGTCCGAGCGGTCCGCGGTCGACGAGGCGCTGCGTCTCGCCGACCTCTGGCTGGACGGCGTGACGTCGCTGCCCTCCGGTTCGGTCTCGACCGTGGCGTGGAGCCGTGCGGAGTGGGTCGAGGCGTCCCTTCCGGCCTGGCAGAAGCTGGTCGACCCGGTGGCGGAGCGCGTCGGTCTCGCCATGGGCGACGTGCTGCCCGAGGAGATGCAGGCGATGGCCGGCCCGCTGATCGGCATGATGCGGTCGATGGGCGGCGCGATGTTCGGCCAGCAGATCGGGCAGGCCGTCGGCGTGCTGGCGGGCGAGGTCGTCGGTTCGACCGACATCGGCCTCCCGCTGGGCCCCGCGGGCAAGGCCGCGCTGCTGCCGCTGAACGTGGAGAGGTTCGGCAAGGACCTCAGCGTGCCGCAGGACGAGGTGCGGCTGTATCTCGCCCTGCGCGAGGCCGCGCACCAGCGCCTCTTCGCCCATGTTCCGTGGCTGCGCTCGCATCTGTTCGGCGCCGTCGAGGGGTATGCGCGCGGCATCAAGGTCGACACCAGCAAGCTGGAGGACGTGGTCGGCCAGTTCGACCCGTCGCAGCCCGAGCAGCTCCAGGACGCCCTTCAGCAGGGCATGTTCCAGCCGGAGGACACGCCTGAGCAGAAGACCGCCCTGGCCCGGCTGGAGACGGCGCTCGCACTCGTCGAGGGCTGGGTGGACGCCGTGGTCCACGAGGCCGCGAAGTCCCGCCTGACCTCGGCGGACGCGCTGCGCGAGACGATGCGCAGGCGCCGCGCCTCCGGTGGTCCCGCCGAGCAGACGTTCGCCACGCTCATCGGCCTTCAGCTGCGCCCGCGGCGGCTGCGTGACGCCTCGCGCCTGTGGGCGTCCCTCACCGACGCGCGCGGTCTCGACGGACGCGACGCCCTGTGGGAGCACCCCGACATGCTGCCGACGGCCCAGGACCTGGACGATCCGGACGGCTTTGTGCACCACGAGCAGCTGGACTTCTCCGAGCTGGACAAGATGCTCGGCGAGGCCGCGAAGGGCCCGCAGAAGCCCGCCGCGGACGCGGCGGACACGGACGGCAAGGACTCCCCCGGCACCGGGGAGGCCGAGGGCCGCAAGGACGACGGCAAGGGCGACACCGACCGGTGAGCCTGCACGACGACGCCGTTCTCGTACTGAAGGGGTACGACAGCCCTGCGGATCCGGACCGGGGTGAGCTGCGCCAGGTCTATCTCGACCATCTGGCGCGGCATCCCGACGGCATGTGGAAGGCCTGCGGAGCGGGCCATCTCACGGCCAGCGCGCTGGTCGTCGACCCGGAGCGCGGCCGGGTCCTGCTCACCCTCCACCGCAAGCTGCGGATGTGGCTGCAGATGGGCGGTCACTGCGAGCCGCAGGACGCCTCGCTCGCCGCCGCCGCGCTGCGGGAAGCGACCGAGGAATCCGGCATCACCGGCCTGACCCTGCTCGCGGGCGGCCCGGTGACGCTGGACCGCCACCCGATCCCCGCGCCCTGCCACTGGCACCTGGATGTGCAGTACGTGGCGCTGGCGCCCTCGGGCGCGACGGAGCAGATCAGCGACGAGTCGCTGGACCTGCGCTGGTTCGCGTACGACGAAGTCGCTTCGGTGGCCGACACATCGGTCGTACGGCTGATGGAGCGCGCCCGCGCCGCGCTGGAGCGGCGCCGGTAGGAACGACCTGCGGAAGCGGGGGGGGGGGGGGTTCCCCGGCGAAACACCCCCCCCCCCCCTCCGTGGCCTTTTCTCTTTTCTTCCCTTCTCGGAGGGGTTTGTTCTTT